>CAZOWS010000276.1:0-14832 GCA_964583365.1 uncultured Actinomycetota bacterium | reverse complement strand
TCCACAACCCTAGCTTCTAATATATTACTCTATAGTAAAAACAATAGGATTAATAGAGGCTGTTAACAAGTTCTTAATCCAGAGTGAGTCTCTCTAGTAAAACACATCGGAGATCCTGTGGAAAAGTCCGTAACAACCATCGAGTTATCCACAAGGTCATCCAAAAAAAACTTGTGAGTAAAAAGTAAACAAGCAACTCACCAACTTATCCACAGCCTGGAAAAAACGAAAAAGGTCTCAGGATTTTTTAAGACGTTGGGTCAAAGTCGCCACCGTCTTCTTTAAATTGTAGTCTTGCTTGAGCTTGGTTTCAATAGCTTTGTACGCGTAAAGGACCGTGGAATGGTCTCTGCCGCCGAAGGCCTCGCCGATGGCAGGAAAAGAGCTATTGGTTAGAGTTCTGGCAAGAAACATCGCAACTTGGCGGGGAAAAGCGATGTTGCTGGGCCGCTTTTGACTTTTCATGTCGGCTAGGCGTATATCAAATTGTTCGGCTACTTTTCTCTGAATATCTTCGATACTAATAGTGAGATCGTCCTCTCCTTGCAGAATGTCGGCGAGCACCTCGCTGGCCATCTCCACGGTGAGAGGGACGCCACTCAACGAAGCGTAAGAAACTACGCGAATCAAAGACCCCTCGAGCTTGCGAATGTTGGACTTGATTTTTGTAGCCAGGAACACGGCTATCTCGTCAGGAAGATGATACTGAGATAGTTCGGCCTTCTTCCTTAGGATAGCAATGCGTGTCTCGAAATCAGGGGGTTGAATGTCGGTGACCAAACCCCATTCGAAGCGCGAAATAAGGCGTTCCTCGATGTTCGCTATTTCTTTTGCCGGCCGGTCGCTGGAAATGACGATTTGCTTATGCGTATCGTGCAGCGCGTTGAACGTGTGAAAGAATTCCTCTTGAGAATGCTCTTTGTTGGAAAAAAACTGAATGTCGTCCATCAAAAGCACGTCCACGTTTCGATACATGTTTCGGAACTTTAATGTCGTACGGTTTTGAATCGCATCGATGAGCTGATTGGTGAATTTTTCCGAAGAAATATAAATTACCTTTGCCTTCTTTCTTTTTTCCAAGACAAGATGCCCGATCGCCTGCATCAGATGCGTTTTACCCAAACCGACACCTCCGTAAATAAACAGAGGGTTGTATGCCTTTGCGGGCGATTGACCCACCGCCGTGCACGCAGCGTGCGCAAACCGGCTATTGTTGCCGACCACGAAATTATCCAAAGTATATTTTTGATTAAGAAAAGATTCGTGTTCTCGAACCTGGCTGGTGGATTGCTGCCTGGGAGCCGCGACCGGGGCAGGGATGATCAACGAAATCGGTTTGACGACTGGTGTGGCGGATTTACCTGCGTGACCCTTGGTCACCTTCAGTAATACTTTTTTGGGCGCTCCGGGAATACCTTCCAGGGTTCGCTCAATGATGTCCATATAATGTTCCCGTACCCAATCGCAATGAAACTTGCTCGGGGCTTCTATCTCGAGAGTCTCTGCCGAGCAAATCCCAGCCAGTGGTTTGAGCCAGGCCTGGTAGGTGGATCCGTCGCATTCCGCCTGGAGACGGGTGACAACGAGATCCCAAAAATCGATCGTCGCATTTTCCAAGAGAGACTTCCTTAACCGTAGGCGCGGTATTACCTCACGCGCAGGGGATCTGTTTCCCCGGGTAAAATTACATCAAAATGCTAAAAGAGTATTATCCGCGTCCAACAATAAAATCAAAAGGCTTCCAATGGGCGTTGTAGGACAAAAAAACCAAAAGCAATTCGTCTTATCCACAAGTTATCCACAGCCCTTTCTGCGCCCTTGCTTGCATCGGTCGAGATCGTAACGATCGAGAAATTCTTCGTCAAGAAGTTTCGCGTGAGAGTGCAAAAAAGTTTTTCTGCGCACGTGGTATGGCCTCCGACGCGAAAAAAAATGGTGCTGCAATTAGGTTTCGGAGAGAAAACACCGAGGACAACCACAATCTGGTAACGCGCTCGGCAAAAAAAGTCACAAGCAGAGTTGATCTTGACCGACATGCTCCCGATACCTATAATGTGCCGATCTTGGAGCGAGGAGCCCACAAATGAAAAGAACGTATCAGCCGTCAAGGCGCAAGAGAAGCCGCACGCAGGGGTTTTTGAAGAGAAAAAGCACGAAGTCCGGAAGAGAAATTGTACGAAGAAGGCGCGCGAAAGGCCGGAAACGGCTCACAGGATAAATGTCCGATCAATCCTTTGGAAAATCCAAAAGATTGCTCAAGAATTGGCAATTCCGTAGCGTATACGCGCAAGGACAAAAGAGAAAGCTGGATTCCTTCTCTTTGCAGTGGTTGAAAGTCTCGGCGGATCAGCAAACCCGTGTTGGATTAAGCGTAGGACGCAAAGTTGCGAATGCTGTGTATCGCAACAGAGTGAAACGGCGCTTGCGGGAGCTAATACGGACTTATCCACAGCCGTCCATGACCCCGGGCTACTGGTTGGTCATTGCCGCGAAGCCAGAAATCCTGACCAAGGATTGCAACGCTTTAAGGAAAGAGCTCTATCTTAATATAAATGAAATACTTAAACAAAAATCTCCTTAGTTGCCTCCTATTAGGGCTGGGCAGGGTTTACCAAATTGCAATCTCGCCTGTTTTGCCACGCGTATGCAGACATTATCCTTCGTGTTCGCAATATTTTATAGATGCTGTCTCACAGCGAGGGGCCCTGCGCGGCGTTTGGTGCTCCGCGCTACGGCTACTCCGATGCAATCCGTTATTCCTCGGCGGATACGACCCCATAAAATAGGTATAAAATAATGGATAGACGTAGCTTAATAGCTGTTGGCGTATGCTTTGTGATTCTTCTGTTTTACCCTTATTTCCTTAAATGGGTATCTCCGCCCGCTTCTGTCCCTGTTTCCATGCCAGCCATTCAAAACACAGAAAGTTTTGCACAAAGCTCTATACCTGCTCCCTCTACGCCGAAAGAAGGACAATTATTGCCCAAATATGAAACATCAGAGGAAGAGTTTGTTGTTGAGAACGATCAAGTCCGTGTCGTATTGAGTTCTTGGGGTGGAGATATTAAAGCAGTTGGTCTGAAGTATTTTCACGATAAAAGAGGCGAGCCAATTCGTTTGGGGCCCGGCGATAAGGAGGGCTGGAAGACGCTGTCATTTTTGAGACTGGTGGCTGGTGGGTCGTGGAACACCGAAGGCTCCTATAAAGGAAGCATCGAAGGAAAAAAAGTGGTTTTTGAAAGCATTGAAAAAGTTCCCTACAGCATTAAGAAAACCTACGTATTTGCTGAGAAGGGTTACGAGATTCAAGCAAGCGTGGAGCTCATTAGCCAATCCACCGAACGCATAGTCTTGGAGGGCGCGGGGATCACCGTGGGTAGCATTCTCGGCCATGAAGAAAAAGAAGGTTCGGCAGAAATCAGCGCCGCAGCCTTGGATAATCTCGGCAACATGTGGCGCAAAAATTTGGGCAAAGTAAAAGACAAACAGGATGAACGAGGTTCCTATCAATGGGTAGGCCTTCAGAATTCTTACTACGCGATCATTCTTAAACCCGCAGCAGAAGCCCAAGGCCTGATCGTTGCACCTGTCTTTGGCGCCGCGTCCAAGGCGGAAGGTCTCTGCGCCGCCGCGACCATGGGGACATTCGCCATTCTTCCAGGAGGCGTTTTCAAACAGGACTATCTAGTGTATGCGGGTCCCAAAGAATATTTCCAAATGGAGAAGCTTCCCAATCAGTTCCAGAAAATCATTGATTTCGGCTGGTTTGCCCCGATAGCCAAAGCCATACTCTATTTACTCGACGTATTTTTTAAGATGTTTCACAACTATGGCATTGCGATCATTGTCCTGACCATTCTGGTTAAGGTAATCACGTATCCTTTGACGGCCGTGAGTTTCAAATCCATGAAGCGCATGCAGACGATTCAACCGCATGTCAATGCGCTCAAGGAAAGGCTCAAAGACAATCCAAAAAAGATGCAGAAGGAAATGATGGAGCTTTACAAGGAACACAAAGTCAATCCGATGGGCGGATGTTTGCCCATGCTCATACAATTGCCTATTTTCGTGGCGCTTTTCAATGCCCTTCGTAATGCGGTCGAGCTGAAAGGTGCCAGCTTCCTTTGGATGCATGATCTTTCCATGCCCGATACGGTCGCTGTGGTAGCGGGCCTTCCCATCAATATCTTGCCTATCATCATGGGCGGGACAATGTTTTGGCAGCAGAAAATGTCTACCGTGGATCCTGCACAAGCTAAGATGATGATGTTCATGCCGATAATCTTTACCTTCATTTTTTATAGTTTTCCCTCCGGACTGGTATTGTACTGGCTCGTGAACAACGTGTTGAGCATTGCGCAACAATATCAGGTGCAGCGGCAAAAGGTCTGATGGGAAGCAACGCAGCAACAAGCACAGCAAAAAACATCACCATACAAGCCGAAGATACCATTGCCGCGATAGCGACGCCACCCGGAGAAGGCGCGTTGGGTATTGTGCGAGTCAGCGGTGAGCAGGCCATAGCCATGGCTTCGAAGGTCTTCGTCTCTTCTCGAAAAAAGTCTTTGGCCAATCAAAAAACACATTCGCTTTGCCATGGATGGATTCTGCATCAAGGCCGCAAAGTGGATGAGGTGATGCTCGCCGTCTACCGCTCCCCCGCGTCGTATACTGGGGAAGATACAGTGGAGATCATCGCACATGGTGGGTATGCCAACATGCGCAATGTGCTTGCGGCTTTGCTTGCGGCTGGCGCGCGATCGGCCGCGCCTGGAGAATTTACGCAGCGGGCTTTCGTGAACGGCAAAATGGATTTGGCCCAGGCCGAGGCCGTGATGGATTTGATCGCAGCCAAAAGCGACGCATCGCTGCACGCTGGACTTGCTCGCTTAGAAGGAGGCCTCTCCGCATGGGTAGGCCGATTGCGCCAGGATATTTTGTCCTTTTACGCGCCGCTGGAAGCGGCCATAGATTTTCCTGAGGAAGAAATAGAATCGTTGGAATCAGGAGAGTTGACGCAAAAAATCCGAGGGGCCCTGGAAGCTGTTTCGGAGATTCTCCTTGCCACGGAAGGCGCGGGAATTGCGCGCGATGGAATCAAAGTGGCAATACTCGGTCGGCCCAACGCGGGCAAGTCGAGCCTGTTCAATGCCTTGCTCATGGAAAATCGCGCGCTGGTCAGTAAAATTCCGGGAACCACGCGCGACTTGCTGGAAGAATCCCTACAGCACAAGGGTATATTACTGCAGCTCACGGACACCGCCGGTTTACGAGCCGGCGCTGGTAGCATAGAAAGCGCGGGGATTGCGCGCACGATGGAGAAAATTGGGATGGCCGACGTGTTGCTCTACCTCGTAGATCTTTCTAAATCAATCCAGCCCCAGGACGAAAAATTCTTAAGCGAGGAATGTCAAGCCGCCAAAACACTCGTGGTTTTCACAAAAAAAGATTTGCCCTCGAAGATGCCGCAAGAGAAAAAGAAGGCGATGTCGCAAGGATTTAGAAGTTGCGAGATTTCAGCCATTTCGGGAGAAGGACTCGTACAGCTCAAGGATGGCATCGTGTCACTGCTGCAGACGTCTATTCCTGCGCTTTCGTCCCATGACATGACTGCTACGGCCAATGAGCGCCAGGAGCAAGTATTACGGCAGGCAAAAGAGGCGCTGGAAAAAGCCCTAGAGTCTTCCGAACAAAAACAATCCTACGAAGTCACCGCACTGGATTTAGGCCGCACGCTACATTTTCTCGGTGAAATCACCGGCGAAACGGCGTCGGACGAACTGCTCCATTCCATTTTCTCAAGGTTTTGCATCGGGAAATAGATGAAGTGGACCTCGTTCAGCTGCGCTTTACTCGGCTGGCAAGTGAACGAGTTCAAATTTCTTGAGGTCTGTTAGGCGAAGGAAAAATCGTTCTGGGCAAGGCGCCAAGGAGCGCCATGACGGAGCTGTATTTTTCATACGCGCAGTCATGGTGCGACGCAGGCAACGCCGTCCAGAACGATTTTAACGAGCCTAATGACCCCAAGGGGATTTTGCCACCCACTCGCTTTCGGCTCGCGGGTACCCGGCCGCTTGCTAAGGTAGCGCTTCGCGATTATATTGGGCCTCGTTCAGCTTCGCTTCACTCGGCTGGCAAGTGAACGAGTTCCAATCCCTTCGGAGGGCAAATATAGGCTTGAGGGCTTCTTTGCAATACACGGAGAGTACATATTGACCCCAAGGGGATTTGAACCCCTGTTAACGGGATGAAAACCCGTTGTCCTGACCAGGCTAGACGATGGGGTCTAAGCCTTTATGAGCCGCCCGCGACTCGAACGCGGCACAACCTCATTAAAAGTGAGGTGCTCTACCTGATGAGCTAGCGGCCCACATCTCATACCAGCTCCGCTTTAGTAGCTTCGGGGCTGGGGACAGGACCGAAACAGTCCTGTCCCTTCCTGCAATAGCTTCTAGACTGTAAGTATTTCCTTTTCTTTGACTACGAGCAGCTTATCGATGTCTTTGATGCAATCGTCGGTTTTGTCCTGAACCTTTTTCTCATAGAGAAACATTTCGTCTTCGCTGATCTCGTTCCCCTTCTGCAATCGCTTGATTGCATCGTTGGCCTCGCGGCGCACATTGCGTATCGTGACTTTTCCGTCTTCGGCAATTTTCTTGACCACTTTGCTTAAATTCTTACGGCGTTCTTCGCTCAGTTCGGGAACATGCACGCGAATGACCTTGCCGTCCACGGCCGGATTAAGGCCGAGATTGTTTTTCTGCAGGGCCTTGGTGATCGTGTCCATGATGGTCGCATCCCACGGAGACACGAGAATCATGCGCGGCTCGGGGGCGGTGATGCCGGCCACTTCTTTTAATTTCATTTGGCTGCCGTATGCTTCCACGGAAATGTTCTCGACCAACGCGGGCGAGGCTTTGCCCGTGTGAATCGTGGCAAATTCGCTGTGGAGAAACTCCAGTGATTTTTTCATCTGATTTTCCATCTCTGCCAATACTTTTTTCAATGGCATGGTAATACCTCCTATTAAACTCTTTCACAAAATGCGAAAGAAAAAACTACGACGAGTTAGCTAGCGCCTCAGAACTGATTGTAGTGCCGATTTTCTCCCCGTTCAGGACTTTTTTCAAGTTGCCGCGCTCGAACACGTCGAACACGATGATCGGGATTTCATTGTCGCGGCATAGCGTGATGGCTGTCGCGTCCATCACCTTCAAACCTTTTTTTAGAACGTCCATGTAGCTGAGCTCTTCGAAACGCGAAGCCGTAGCGGTCTTTTTGGGATCCGCATCGTAGACACCGTCCACCTTGGTCGCCTTCAATAATACTTGGGCATGTATCTCACTAGCGCGAAGCGCTGCGGTCGTGTCGGTGGTGAAGTACGGATTGCCCGTGCCCGCGACAAATATCACAACTATCTTTTTTTCCAGATGGCGAATGGCCCTGCGTCGAATGAAGGGCTCCGCCAATTCACGCATCTCGATGGCCGTCATCACGCGCGTGGGCACGTCTAATTTTTCCAGTGCGTCCTGAAGCGCGAGACCGTTGATCACGGTAGCCAGCATGCCCATGTAGTCAGCCGTGGACCTGTCCATGCCGCTGGCTTGCGCGGCAAGACCCCTAAAAATATTACCGCCGCCGATGACAATAGCGATTTGCACACCCAACCCGGCGACTTCTTTGATTTCCGAAGCCAAGGCGCTGGCAACGGCGGTATCAATACCATAGCCCTTTGCGCCTTGCAGTGTTTCACCGCTTAGCTTCAAGACCACGCGTTGATAGAGCGGTTTTGTGGCACCCATGGAAAGAAAAGGTCTAGAGTTCCTCGCCAACCTGATAGCGCGTGAAACGGCGGATGATGATGTTCTCGCCTATTTGCGCGATCTTGTTGGTGAGCAAGTCCTTGATCTTGAGATTGCTGTCCTTGACGAAAGGCTGTTCCAGCAAGCATGTATCCTGATAAAACTTGTCCAGTTTGCCTTCCACAATTTTGTCCACGATGTTCGCGGGCTTGCCTTTGATCTGGGAGCCAAGAATTTCCTTCTCCTTGGCAACAACGTCCGAAGGCACATCCTCGCGGGACAAATAGCGCGGATTGGAAGCCGCGATTTGCAGCGAAACCTCTTTCACGAAATCTCCAAAGAGCTGATTTTTTGCCACGAAGTCGGTCTCACAATTTATCTCAACCAGCACGCCTATCTTGCCTGCCAGATGAATGTAGGAGCCCACGACGCCTTCCTTGGCCACGCGAGTCCCCTTCTTGGCCGCGACCGACAGTCCCTTCTTGCGAAGAATATCCACGGCGGTCTTCAAATCGCCTTTGGCCTCGGCCAGCGCGCTCTTGCAATCCATCATGCCTGCGTTTGTTTTTTCGCGCAGTTCTTTCACTAATGTCGCTGTAATTTCCATGTGGGTTACTCCTGCTTGACGGCGTTGGGAGTTGGCACAACCGCCGCATCTTTTTTCTTGGCGACACTACCCGAAGACGCTTTTGCCAGACCCGGTTTGGCTTTGTGGGTGGGCGCGGAGGTTCTTTTCACGGGTTTGTGTGACTCGGTTGCGCCAGCAGCAGGGATTTGGGCCGCAACCGGCACCGCCTGCGGGATCACGACAATTTCTTTTTTTCCTTCGATCACCGCGTCGGCGACCAAGCTGGCCATAAGCTTGATAGTTCTCACGGCGTCGTCGTTGCCCGGAATCGGATAATCAATGAGATCCGGATCGCAGTTCGTATCCGCTATAGCAACCACGGTCAAACCCTTTTTCCTCGCCTCGCGCACCGCGATGCCTTCACGCTTTGGATCCACAACGAAAATCATCGTGGGTAGCTCGGGCATGTTCTTGATGCCGTCCAGATTTCGATGCAACTTTGTCCATTCTCTGCGCAGACTGGAAGCCTCTTTGCCGGGCATCTTGTCGATGGAACCGTCATCTATCATGCTCTGAATATGTTTGTAATGTTCGGAACTTTTGCGAATCGTGACGAAATTCGTCAACAGCCCGCCAAGCCAGCGCTCGTTTACGTAATACATGCCGCATCGCGTGGCTTCCTCGCGAATAACTTCTTTGGCCTGTTTCTTCGTGCCCACGAAAAGGATTTTATTGCCGCGCGCGGCGGTCTCCTTGATGAAGTTGTAGGCCCTGGACAGATACTGCATGGTCTGACGCAGGTCGATGATGTGAATCCCATTGCGTTGCTCGAAGATAAATTTCTTCATCTTCGGATTCCAGCGAGAGGTTTGATGCCCGAAATGTACTCCCGCTTCGAGTAAATCCCGTACGGTTGCGTTCAATGCCACGTGAATTCTCCTTATCCTTCTAACCGGACGCCGCACTAGGAGTTGAGGGACCTTCCGTATTCATAAAGAATACTGGGTTTTTCTTGTCGGCGCCTGGAATCCAGCCCCTCAACCTTGCCCAATTCAATTGGGCAGAACGGGGGATTTTAGGGCAGAATGCCATGTCTGGCAAGCATGATTTACGGGGAAACGATAGGAACTGGGTATGCGGCAAGAACTCCAGCCCACCATCCACGGAGCGCCTCTTTTAAGCCGCGCACTGCAACAATGGCACAGCCCTATCGCTCTCCCCAATCTCGATTCTTATGGGTCCTGCCACGGGTTTGGCTTGCGGCAATATCTGATCCCGCGATTGCAGGTAGGCTACGTTGAGATGGGTCTCGGATTTTACGAGAGCGCCTTCTATATCTTGCGGACCACCGAATTTCATCTCCAACTTCAAGGCCCCTTGCAGGATTTCCACGATGCGCGCCAACCCCCTTTCCGACGTTAAGAACTCATCGTTGTGATAATCCGTGGGAACGCCGATGTTTCGGCCATGCGCGTCCATGACGATTTTCATGCGCTTGCTCGGATAATTCAGCAGACGCAATGTCCCGTCTTTACGATTGTAGCGGAATCTATACGGCAGCCCCTGATAGGCCGCATCCCCGCTGACCAGGCTCTCCCCCAGGCCTTGCACAATCTCGATGAGCGCAAAATCAGGGTTCATCGACAGCGGGTCCAGCGTGTGAATCACGAAAGAGTAGTCCGATGCAACCGCTTCTTGGATCAACGGCGCCATAAGCACATCCGCGTGGGAGATACCAAATTTTTCACGATCCTTGAAGGCCCGCTCATTCCATACGGACGCCAGGACTTCCAGTAGGGCATGCTCCATTTGTGCGCGGCTGCGAATACCACCGAGGCTGTTGTACAGGCCCGCCCCCGCATAGCCTGAAAGATCTTCCGCATTGGTGCTGGAGCGCACGAAGGCAGGACGGTTTTTGAATGTGCTGCGCATTTGATGATGCAACAGATCCAGCATGTCTCCGGGAATCGCCAATTGGGAAATCAATTCCCGCAGCCGCTCCAATTTTTTGACCGTGTCCCTGGCCTCGGGATAGCGCACAAGGGTTTGCGCGTGCGTTGCGATTTCATTGGCGCGCGTTTGATTTTCCGGTTGTCGCAGCAACTTCTCATAAAACCAGACAGGCACGGTAAAGTGACGCGGATGGATTTGACCCGGCACCAAATCCGGCGGGATTTGCCCTAGCCGAAATGCCTTCTCACCCACCGCATCGCGCTGATAGTGGTCCGGCATAAGGAATAAAGCCTCGCCACTGTTTTCTGATTTCACAACCTGCACACCCCCCTTTTTCTCTGTTGGCCGACCCCATATCCAACCCTGGATTTTTCGCAGCACGATTTGTCCGACAGGCTCTTCCGGCATTTGTTCCAGCGTAACCTGTCCATCGCGCACGTCGAATCGCACGCGCTTGCCAACCAACGCTTCGATGGTTTTCGGGTCACGAACCACGGCATGGGGAACGTGATGAGAACGCGCCTGAATCGCCACATGAGACATCACGCTGTCCGGCACCGTGGTGATGACCCCCTTCACCCTGGTCCCTAATCCAACGTCGTTTGGAAAATTCGGCACGAGCAAAATATCCTCGACATCGCCACGCGCAATATCGTTGGGATTGCTGATGCGTCGCAATCGGCCGACAGCCGAACCGTCAACAACCGGATGCCAGGGCGTTTTGTCCGCCACCTCTTCATTCCAAGCATTGACAAAAATGGCCAGCAAATAGATGGACTCCGCGCGAAACAGAAAAGTGGAAAAATTCGTGACCCACACGCGATTGGCTCCCCGCACGCCGATTCTGCGCGCGAGCGTTTCGGCCAGCGCTTGATAACCATCCACGGTGTCCTGCGAAATCCTCCCTATTTCTTGTTCTATGGCCGCGAGCAATGCGGCGAGCTTGAACTTTGCCGCCGCTACGTCCAGATGCGCAATTTCCTCTCCGATCCCCAGAAAATCCGCATTTGCTACGCCGCTTACTTGCACATTTTCCACCAAGAGACGCAATAGAGCGATTTTGTTCGCTTGCGAGAGTGCCGGCCAAGCCTCCGGCGATGTCATGCTATTGACCCAGCGATACAATTGCACTTCCATGGCATTGTCCAGGCGCAGACCCTCCAGCAGGCCATCGCCCACCACGATCTTTAAATCTTTTTGCAGCTGTCGCCGCGCCTGCGTAAGATTTTCGACAGAGCCAACAGATTCTTGCGCGCGCCCCGCCACATCTCTCAGATAGGCCGGCATCTGCTCTTCCCTCCGCCAGCCATTCGCGCGCTCGTAGCGCCTTAAGACATCTCCCATGGATTGGGTAAAACCTTCCCCGTACACCGTATCTAGCGTTTGCAACAAGGCATCGACGGTCATCAGAACAGTTTGCCTTTGCGCGAGAGGAATGGCAGGCGGCAACGCATCCGCAAATCCAAAATTTCTGAGCGACTCGCGCGCGGTCGCATCCTCCCCACCGGTTTGCACGAACGCGCGATAAGCCCTAACCACGGGTAAATCCGAAGGACTGGGCCTATTGTGAATGCGATCCCTAATCCACCCGACAAGCCCTCTGGGCCTATCCTCGCCCGTGACAGCCATCGCAAGAGACACCGCCTGCCGTCGCAACAAATCTATTTGATCCGCTGCGCCCAACCCCAAGGCCCGCACCAGTCGTTTGGCCGTGCGCAAGTCGTAACGCAGAGCGGGCGATTGCAAGGCCAGAATAAAAAGCCTCTGCAATTCCGGCAGGCGTTGTTCGATTTGAACCAATTCGCGAAACGCGTCGCTGTTCCCTATACCCTGCTGCAAATACCGCCCCGTGATAATCAAATGCGGGAATATCCAAGGCCCCAGTTCCGGAGAATACACGGCACGCAGCAATTTCCCCTGCAATGTTTGCCAGCTATCCGTCCTCTCGTAGACGCCGATGTCCCGAAGCCTCGCGTCGAGCCGCACCCTGTCCCCGGAAGAGCGAGATGCCAAGGCAGACCGCGCCACCCTGCGCACTTCTTCGCCAAACATCTCCATGTCTTTATTTTCACGCAAAACCGCCAACAAGGCCTGACCGCTAATGGCAAAGTCCATAGAGGACAGCGTGCTTTGCATGATCACGGGGGCAAGCGCGCTATCCACATCCAGGGTAAGCCAAGCAGCGATGGCCTTCCCGATGAGCGAGCGCGCATGATGCTCCTCATCGTAGTGACTGAAGCTATCGCTCCGGAATCCGCGCAACAGAGATTGCAAGACTTCCTCTCGTTCTCTATCGCTCAAAGGCGGCAAGACCTCGCAGAGCGCAATAAACGCATGCACGTAGCCGCCGCGTTCCATGGTGCCGAGATGTCCCTCCATGCCTTCTACCAATCTTTGCCGTATGGCGCCTTTCGTCGCCTGCGGCGATTCTCGTATCATGTCCCGCAACAGCTCAAGAGCGGCGGCATTTTTTATCCAATACTCCACCGATCGAGAAAATCCTTCCTTGTTCAGAATTTGCATCAATACAGCATTGCGCCCCTCCGCGTCCGAAATCTTTCTCAAGGTTTTGGAATAGGCGCCTATGCATTTAAGAATGGCCTGACGTTGATGCGCGAGGAAAACAGTGTGCAATCGGAGCAACAATTTTCCCAGTATGACCCGGGCCATCTCGCTATGATCGGGAAGATTTTCCACAAGCGGCGCAAGATCGGTCAGGCTCTCTGCCGCAATGACCCATGCATCTTCTTCACCGTTTCTGTCCAGCAAGGTAGCCACGCCCTTGACAACGTCCATGTCCTTGCGCGCAGCCGCAGGCAACAATTTCCCAAGCGCCACCGCCGCTCCACGATGCATCGCGCGATCAGGGTTTTTTAAGTTGGCGATCAATTGCGGTAGCACACGCTTGACCATCGATGCAGTTCTGGGCCCTGCATTGCATGCAATCAAGGAGGCCATCGCACTCGCCGCACCCGCAACAGCGTCCCTGCCGTTCAAGAAATCCTGGACTTTGTCCAACACAGCCGTGCTGAGGAACTCTTCAAACGATTTCCATTCTTCACTAGGAATTGCGTCTAGCGGGAGATCCGCACCTAAAAGAACAATGCTTTGGTACAGCGTGAGCCTACCCTCCCCCGACAATTGGGCCATGCATGTTCGATGCAACAAAATCCGCGCGAAATTTATTTTTGCTTGACGGCAAATGCCCCGCATATCCTTGACCGCAAGGGCCAAGGATATGGCAACGTTGGGGTTGATGTGTTGCATCGTTTGGCCCAACGTGATCACTTCCTTAGCCGCCTGAGTCAAGGAAACAGCCGTATGGGGAGTAGCATGTTCCCCGATGCTACCCGGATACGGGCCCGGTATATTTTCTTCCACCCAAGCAGGGATGGCCGGCAACGCATTTGCTAAAGTCACCAACGCATGTGCCGCGGGCTCCACGTGATCTTCATCCCAGCGCCTAGGCGGCCACATAGCCAGTCCTACGGTGTAAGGCCGCAACTTTTTAATACCATCGGCCAAACGTACGCGCTCGCTGTCCGTCAATTGCGAAACAATGGCCGCAAACCCGATCAAGCTTTCCTTTTTGACATAGTCATCAAAATATTCCAGACCGCTAAAGAGAGCCCCTTTAATCGCGTCCTTCAAGCCTTCGTCCATCCCAGGCGATACGGCCATTAACTTGCCCAATACGGTCATGGCTTTGGCGCGAACAGAAACAACCGAATGCGTTATACCCATGTTTAGCAACAAAGACAGAACATCCCTTGCGATGGTAGCTTTGGAATTTTCATCCAGATAGGCGAGACTATCGCTGAGTTCCTCCAGCGTATCCAATGTCGCCTCGATACGCGCCCATGCGCCAGGAAGCACCGTGATCTCGCGCAGGCGCAGCATGGCCGCCACAGTACGCATCATTCTAAGTCGCTCATTCTGGATTTTATTTTGAACTTCGATGCGCAGCGCCGCAGGCATGAGGGCGCCGCGAGGTTTAGCCAGAAACGCCTGGAGGCTTTCGCGCGCCTCCAACAATCCCGCCCAGCGATACCACTCCAACAGCGCCTCAACGGGAATTTCATCCGCGCGATATTGCAAAAGCAACGAAGGCGGAATCCAACCGTTGAGCATTGCCAACTCACGCTGATTAAGAATATCCCCGAGCACCCGCACTTCCGGAGGAGGAAACGCCGATCGCGGCGCCAAGGCATACGACGGCGCACAGGGGACCAACAGAACACAAATCATCCAAGCACAGAAAATTTTCCTGCTCAGCTCAAGCAATTTAACCTCCAACCGAGCAGTATCTTACACGCAATTTTCTATTTTGTCAATGGCGCTGCTGCCGTTGTTAGCCTATCCTGGTTTTGCAAAGAGAGCGGCAAGGCTTGCGGAGTCCCTGAGCAGCGACTCGACGGGAGCGCGTGGGCCCCTTTGGCGGCAAACGATTTTTGTTACCCCGGCAATTTTATAAGCTCGGACAAAAAAAGCATTCGCCAAAAGGGTAAG
>CAZOWS010000275.1:0-6514 GCA_964583365.1 uncultured Actinomycetota bacterium | reverse complement strand
GCGCGATATAACAGGTACAATCCCGCGCTGGAGAAAATAATGAAGTATCGCGAACTCGGAAAAACAGGCATCAAAATAAGCGAGATCAGTTTTGGCGCGTGGGCCATAGGCGGGCCATTTGGTTTTCCCGGCCGGCCCATCGGTTGGGGTCCCGTGGACGATGACGCATCGCTGCAGGCCCTTCGCAAGGCGTTCGAGCTCGGGGTCAATTTTGTGGACACCGCGGATATTTATGGACTTGGACATAGCGAGGCTATTGTCGGGCAAGCGATTCGCGATTGGGGCCAGGAAATTTTCGTCGCCTCGAAGGTGGGTTTTTTGCGCGAACTTAGAAATGGCTCGATACAGGATTTCAGCGCCGAGCATATCGCGCTCTCCTGCGAAGAAAGCCTCCAACGGTTAGGCCGCGATCGCCTGGATCTGTATCAATTGCATTGCGTGCCACTGGAGGTAATGCGTCGTGGCGAGGTATTCGACACCTTAGAAAAATTACAGAAGCAGGGAAAAATTCGAGCCTACGGGGTCTCCATCAACACCGACGAAGAAGCGCTCGAAGCCCTGAAGCATCCGGGCGTTGCCTGCGTACAAATCATTTATAACATACTCCGTCAAAAACCTGCGAAGACCGTATTCCCCATCGCGAAAAGAAAAAAAGTCGGCATTCTCGCGCGCGTGCCACTGGCTAGCGGCTTGCTCACAGGAAAATTTCATGCGGAAACAACATTTTCGGATAGCGATCATCGCAGCAACCCGCTGCAAGGCGAAACATTTTCGGGCGTGGAATTTGCGCGTGGCCTCTCCTGCGTGGATAAATTACGCCCGCTGGCCGCCAACGAAAATATTTCCTTAGCTCAATTGGCCATACAATGGATTCTGGAATCCGACGCGGTCACTGCCGCCATTCCCGGCGCGCGCGATGCCCGCCAGGTGCAAGACAATGTAGGCGCTACAGGCAGCGCTCTGGGCAACAGCACGCTCGCACGCATCAAAGACATCTACACGAGCGACGTGGCCGAACTCGTGGAAAGCCAGTACTGAGATGGGATTTCGCTGCGGCATTGTCGGCCTCCCCAACGTAGGTAAAAGCACGATATTCAACGCGCTGACGTCCGGATCCGCGGCTGCGTCCAATTATCCTTTTTGCACGATAGAACCCAACGTCGGCATAGTGGCCGTTCCCGACACGCGACTAGCACGCATCGGGAAAATGGTGAACACCAAAAAACTCACGTTCACGACAATGGAATTCGTGGACATAGCGGGCCTCGTCCAAGGCGCCAGCCAGGGAGAAGGCCTCGGCAATCAATTCCTCGGCCATATACGCGAGGTGGACGCGATCGCCCATGTCGTACGCTGCTTCAAAACCGACAATATCATTCACGTGAGCGGCAGCGTAGACCCCCTGCGCGACATGGAAACCATTCAAACGGAACTCTTGCTCTCCGACCTGGATTGGGTGAAGAACAAAATCGAAAAAGCAGAAAAGCTCGCACGCGCGCAGAAAAAAGAAGCGATGCTGGAAATGGAAGTCGCCACCAAATGCCTAGCCGAAATCTCGGCCGGCCGCTCCCCTGCTTCACTCGTGTGGACCGAAGAGCAGGGCAAGGTATTTCGATCCTTCACGCTGTTGAGCGCCAAGCCCGTGCTTTTGGTGCTCAACGTGGACGAGAATCAATTAAAGCAAGACGACGAGATCACGACCCAGATCTTTGAGCTGGCCAAAGCCCGAGGCTACGAAGCCGTCAAAATTTGCGGCCAAATCGAGGCAGAGATCGCGCAATTGCAGGGCGAAGACCGCGAGGCATTCCTGAAGGAAATGGGTCTGGAGGAATCCGGTCTAGTGCGGCTTGTGCATAAGGGCTACACGCTCTTGGGACTCATCAGTTATTTCACGGCCGGCGAAAAAGAAACACGTTCGTGGACGATCACGCGCGGCACAAAGGCTCCGCAGGCCGCAGGAAAAATACACACCGACTTCGAAAAGGGTTTCATTCGCGCCGAGGTGATCTCCTACGACGATTACATCGCCTGCGGTGGAGAGGGTGGAGCCAAAGCCAAGGGCCTAATGCGCATCGAAGGCAAGGACTACGTATTCCAAGACGCCGACGTCGTGTTGTTTCGATTCAGCGTTTAAAATGCGTTAGCAATAGAGAGTTCAAAGATATGGGTGATTTTCAAGCTCCTACAGATAAGCCTCTATTCCCTCTGCAGCAAAAATCTCAGTGTCCTGCCCGGCTCGAGAGCGAAGCGCCGACACTAAATTTATGAAGCCGACGAAATATTCATGGATGATGGTCAATGTGGCCTGCCCAAAAAATTGTTGAGATTCCAGGCTTATAGACAGACGAGAGTTATTCATCCAGGCTTCGATCTCCGGGGCTAGATGAGGGAAATCATCCTTGGCAATTTCTAAGATAATAGCCTTGCAAGGTGTCAAATTCTGACTCAATGACGTAAAGACCTCGTCCACCTCCGCCCAAACATCAAACCAAGATGGCGTTCGGAATAAGCTTCTAGGCCTCTGACCCAGGATTTCGTATTTGAATATGGCCGGCAGACGTTGCGGCGTATCGAAGGCAACTTTAGAAAGAGGGCTTTGTATCTGCAATAAGGGCAATAGCAGGTACAACCCTTTCTTGACCAGACTCAAATAGGTGGCAGCATCCGCAGCGATCATCTGGTAAATACCTCCAATACTAACGCTTGAAAGCATTTGAATATCCGCTTGAGAATGCCCTTGATTTGGCAACGGGTATCCCATGCCAGATATAGCATTAAGAAAGGAACACTCTACCCATTTCCGGGTTGCTTCGTCCCAAATCAATCTCTCCATCATGTTGCTAAAATAGGGTTGTACGGAGCGCACGCCTTCCCAAACCAACTGATCAATAGCCTCGGCGGGTTCGATTAGTGGACCACCCAGAGACTCAGGTGGCATGGCTGCAACCATTATTGCAAGGGCTTCTGCCACGGGCAATCCACGGCATAGGGTAATGTTTATGGGAAATGTTTTTTTAGACATGGAATCCACTTGTGCAGGGTATTGCGCAGGCCCGATGTCATGATCACGCAACTGAATAAGGCAATCCTCGGAGATTCCCACCAGATACTGCGGACGATCCGCTGAGAGTTTTTTCAAAACAGCGCCCAATCCTTCCAACCCTGGCAGCTTTACCCTTTCCAATAGGGTCAACAATGTTCTAACGTCATCGGCCGTTTCAATCCTTCCCTTCCGCAGCAGCAAATCCATATCCGCGCTCAAAGGTTTTGGCACAACCCGGTTCTCTAGCGGCCCCTTTTTATGGAAGATTTGCACACGTAACTGCGAGTTTATTTCCATCAGTTTGGGATCCATGCGATCAGGATCCGGCATACAACTAGCCACACGGTTGGCAAAATAGGCAGCTTGGGTATTGTAATACTCTTCCTTCAACCCAAGCCTCTGCGCCTCGCAAAGAAAACTCTCAAAATCTGCATCGGAGGTCATATCTACCTCGCCGACATTTGTCAACGGGGCGCCTATCATATCCTGTAAATGTCTAAATGATGCCAAAACCTCCTTTTCTCCAGACTGACTAGCGAGGTTGGATAAGGCCAAGTCAACCTTATCCTTGGCAATGTGCCGTGCCGTCATGTACGTCAACACCCTGCCTCGAAGCATCAGACCGTACGTGTGTATCAATGGGACCAGGCGTTGTGCCATAAGGTGATCATACGTATGCCCACCATAATCGAAGATCATGATCCTTCCTTCTTGCAGCACCTTGGCCATGGCATCAAACCACAAAACCGCGTTCAGATTCACGGTGATCTCTTCGCCTTCTTCTAGATGGAAATCACGACGGTGGACATACTCCTTCAAGGCATCGCTGGATAGCTCGCCGGGATATTCCCAAAGCACTCCGTTCTCCATCTGAATATATACTTCTTGGTATTGCCCGTTCACCATTTTGAGTTTGTGAACCGGAAAAGCATCCGGCAGCTCATTGCTCAAAAACACACCGCGCACGCTATTTTCTGGGAATAGGCCATCCAGATGAATCGCATCGCCCGAAACCCATTGAACTTGTTTCAAGAAGGGTTTCAGAGCTTCTCTCTGTTCTCTTTCCAGGGCTGGGCTAATTTCCACGATGGTGTAGTTCACGGCTTCTTGAAAGATTTTCCAATCCAAATCCCCTGCCGCATTCTCCGCAAGTGTTTCCAAAATTGATTTGGCAAAATGTCCAGTGCCAGCGCCCATTTCAACCACATCGAAACGATTCGGTTTTCCCATGCTTTTCCACTGTTCAAAGAGATCGAAGGCAACCCCCTTCCCAAAGTCCTTATGCTGAACCGTCTGGGTGCCAAATTCTGACATCCCAGCATTCCCAATAAATGGGATATGCCTCTTTCTAGTATAGAAACCCAAGGAGGGGTGATAGAGGACAAGTTGCATGAATTGTGCGTAGGTGACACGCCCTCGCTGCTGCAGAATGGAAAAGAGCTGTTTCTGTATATTTGTCCAATGATCTTGTCTTCTTTTCCATATTTCATTGAAAGAAATATTCCAGGACAATTGTATTTGCCGAATATAGCCATAGAGTTCGAGGCTATCGTCCGAACAATGCAGCAGATCTTCCAGAGCATAGGCCAGTTCACTCAGGGTGGCATTGCGTGAATTTCTACCCCCCCGCTGCCAACTGGGCGCTGCCCTATCAAGTCCGAGTAACGTGTTTGCCTCCTCAGCCAAAAGTTGACGATATAGGGGCATCCCCTCCTGAATGGACTTTGGCTTGGATGGTAAAGAGCCGGATAATACCGGATCCTTGCTACGCAGTTCCCAAAGTGCACGAAGGACAAAGATCATGTGCTGGTCCTCGACAACGGACTGCGGGACGGCGCAGAGTTTGGTAAATTCTGCGTTGCCAATACCAAGAAACGCGCAACTCAGCCGTAAGGTATTCAGCGCTACCACAGCCCGCTTCAAATATTCCTCATGATCCAATGCCCTGCTCAATATAAGCAGGGATTTCTGGGCGTCTGCCACCTGTTTTTCCACAAGAATGCGGGCTATGCGGGGGTCATGACCATCTGCCACCATCACACGGACCTTGTGGGCTTTTAATTTTTCCATGGGATGAACGGCAAATGAGCTAGTCGGCGCGAGTGCGAAGCCATCGGCCTCCAAAGCCCTGCTAGCTCCACTCCAAGCGTCCGGCTGCACATGTCCCATCCAAAACAGAGGGATGGCAACCAAAGCGGAGATGCCTATTTTCCAGACACTTCTGTTCTTACATGAAAGCGCTCTCAAATCGTATCCCTCCGAAATCCGTTGTAAGTATAGTTGAAAAAAATACTTATGTCAATGGGCCGAGTTCACGTGGGTGTGCGACAAATTTGTGGGTGATACTCTCTCCCCCAATGCCTTCCCTCTCCCCTTTGGGGAGGGGGCCAGGGTGAGGGAGTGTATACAGTTATGGTTTTCTGATAGCGCTAACACATTCAGATTTCCTCACAAAAGAACCTGTTCCAACATTTATGTCGCACACCCAGTTCACGTTTCACGCAAAAATGGCTTGCCGGAATCCGTTTTTTTTTCTAGAATTCGGTCTCATTTCTGATCCCAATCCAAACCTACCGAGGAGGAAATACGTGAAGAATTTGAAATTGTTATCTGTTGCGCTTATCGCCGTAGCTGTAGCAACTTCCGGCTGCGGAAAGAAAGAAGATGCTGATCTGACAAGTAGCGCGGGATCCAGCGAACCCTCTACTCAAGCTGCAGGACCCGCCAAGGAAGGTTCCGCTGTACTCAAAGGGAAAGTAACACTCGAAGGCACTGCTCCGGCGCGAGAGAAGATCGCGATGGACGCGGACGCATACTGTAAATCCAATCATCAAGGCAGCGTGGAATCTGACGCCGTGCTAGCCAACGCAGACGGCACCTTGCAAAACGTGTTCGTGTACGTGAAAGAAGGCATATCGGGTAGCTATCCGGCCCCGACAACACCGCTTGTTTTTGATCAACATGGCTGCATGTACACACCCCATGTGTTCGGGATTCAGGTGGATCAGCCGTTCAAGATCATCAACAGCGACGAGACCTTGCACAACGTGCATGCGCAGCCGGAGAAATCCACGCAATTCAATCTTGCAATGCCGTTCAAGGGCATGGAGTTAACCAAAAAATTCTCCAAGCCCGAGGTCATGGTCAAGATCAAGTGCGACGTGCATCCGTGGATGAGTGCTTTCGGCGGCGTGCTCCCCCATCCGTTCTTCAGCGTCACCGGCGCCAATGGCTCTTTCGAAATATCCAAGTTGCCACCCGGAACCTACACGATTGAGGCGTGGCATGAGAAGTTCGGCGCGCAGACGCAGTCCGTAACCATTGGGGACGGTGAGTCCAAGGAAATTTCCTTCGCGTTTAAAGCGTAGAATGAAGCCCGATAAATCGGGCGACTACAGTAAAAGGGCCGCTTGCAGAAATGCAGGCGGCCTTTTTTAATGCAAGGATTTGCGCGACCGTCGAGACCAACTC
>CAZOWS010000274.1:0-2792 GCA_964583365.1 uncultured Actinomycetota bacterium | reverse complement strand
CGTATTCAGCGCTCATTGAAGCCTTCGCTTCAAGGGAGACCACTTTTCTAATTTACCGACAGGGACCTGAGCAGTTACGAAAAACTTAACTATGATTTAATATCCTTGTATTTTATCTATTTATGGGTAATATACAGGCATGAAAAGACTTGCTCTCCATCATTTAGAGGGGTGGATGCGTGACAAATCACGGCGTCCTATGTTGATACGCGGGGCGCGCCAAGTCGGAAAGACCTGGCTGGTGCGGGAGCATGCCCGGCTCTACCCGAGTTTTGTGGAGATCAACTTGGAATCCCATCCCGAGTATATACCTCTCTTCCGAGAGCAATTCGGTAAGCCAAAAGATCTTCTGATCGGGATTGCAGCGATCAGTGGGCAGAAACTTGTGCCTGGTGAAACCCTTCTCTTTATTGATGAAATTCAAGAATCAAAAGAGGCCCTTTTGTCTTTGCGCTATTTTTATGAGAACCTTCCCGGCCAGCCGGTTATCGCTGCTGGTTCACTACTGGAGTTTTGTTTTCAAGATTTGAGTTTTCCTGTGGGGCGTATTGAATTTTTTCACCTTTTCCCGCTGAATTTCGAAGAATACCTCATAGCGATGGGGCGAGATGATTTGATCAGCATGATCGAGCAGGTGAATCCAAAGAAACCTTTAGCGCAGGCGATTCACAACCAATTGATGGACGAGGTGGCCATCTACTCCCTGATAGGAGGGCTTCCGGAGGTTGTACATACTTTCGTGACGTCGAAGGATTGGAGAAAATGCCAGGAAATCCTGCAGATTCTGGTCGGGACGTATCGCGAGGATTTCCACAAATATTCTTCTCGGGCGGAGGTGGAGATTTTACGTTTGCTCTTTTCCGAAATACCCCGTCTGCTTGGTCAAAAGTTTAAGTACAGCCATGTGGATCCTTCTGTCAAAGCAGGGGTGCTTTCACGGGGCTTGGACCACTTGGAAAAGGCAGGCTTGATCTATCGCAGCTATCACTCCTCGGCGAATGGTCTCCCGTTGGGCGCTCAAATCAATCGCAAAAAGTTTAAAGTTTTTTTTCTTGATGTTGGGCTGGCACAGCGTATTTTGGGGCTGACACTATCCGAGATCTTTCTTAAGCGGCGTGAATTGCTGGCTCAACGTGGAGCGATTGCCGAGCAATTCGTGGCTCAGGAATTGCTGAGCCAGACGCAAAAGAACGAGACGCCACAAATCTTTTTTTGGCAAAGGGAGAGTCGTTCTTCCCAAGCGGAGGTTGATTTTTTAATCGAAAGGGAATCGAGTCCACTGCCCATTGAAGTCAAGAGCGGCCATGGAAAGGGTCTCAAAAGCATGCATTTGTTTTTAGAGGAAAAGAAGGCGTATATCCACAAGGGAATCAAGGTTTCCCAGGCGAATATTTCCATGAGGGATACGATTACAACACTACCACTGTATGCGCTGCTTAAGTTGAGGCCCTGAAATGATTGTCGGCATACCCAAAGAAATCAAGAACAACGAATACCGTGTGGCAATGCTGCCCTTCGGTGTGGAACAACTCTGCCAGCGCGGGCATCGCGTGTTGGTGCAAGCTTCGGCAGGCCTCGGCAGCGGCGTGGAAGATAGCGATTATCGCAGCGCTGGCGCTCAAATTATTCGTTCGGCCCGCGACATTTATTCCAAAGCCGAAATGATCGTGAAGGTCAAAGAGCCGGTCCCGTCGGAATTTCCGCTCGTGCGCAAAGGCCAAATCGTTTTCACCTTTTTTCATTTCGCTGCAGACGAGGTGTTATTGAGGGCCATGATGGCCCGCGGCATCACGGCGGTGGCCTATGAAACGATTCAATTGCCGAACGGGGATTTGCCGCTCTTGAAACCCATGAGCGAGGTTGCCGGGCGCATGGCCGTGCACGAAGGCGCCAAATATTTGGAAGAGCCGATGAAGGGCCGTGGGATATTGTTGGCCGGCGTCCCCGGTGTCGAACCCGCGCAAGTCGCGGTGCTGGGAGGAGGCGTGGTGGGCGCAAACGCGGCGAAGGTTGCCTCGGGATTGGGCGCTACGGTTACCATCTTGGACATCAATCTGGAGCGCATGCGGTATCTCGACGACATCATGCCCAAGAACGTGCACACGCTGATGTCGCATGCGCATAATATCGCCATGGCCGTGCGCTGCGCGTATCTCGTGTTTTGTGCCGTGTTGGTCGCGGGCGCAAAGGCGCCGCATCTCGTGAGTGAAGCCCTGGTCCGGCAGATGAAAAAAGGTTCCGTGATCGTGGACATTGCTATCGATCAGGGTGGCTGCGTGGAGACATCGCGGCCGACAACGCATGCTGATCCGATATTCATCAAACACGGTGTCGTGCATTATTGCGTGACGAATATGCCGGGTGCTGTGGCGCGCACATCCACGTACGCGCTCACGAACGCGACGACGCCGTACGTGTTGGAATTGGCGGACAAAGGGTATCGCCAGGCCGCGAGGCAGAATACGGCGATTCGCGCAGGGTTGAACCTGGTGGAAGGCAAAGTGGTGCTGGAACCTATAGCCAGGCCGTTCGGAATTAAAGTTCACGCGCTGGAGGAATTGCTAGTAGAATAGCCCGCTTTAAAGGGGACATACCTTAGTGGCCAAAGTTGTTCTCAAGTCGATCAGAAAAATTTATCCCGGCAATATAGTCGCCGTAGAAAACGCGAGCCTGGAAATAGAGGATAAGGAGTTCGTTGTCCTCGTCGGTCCGTCGGGATGCGGAAAATCGACCACTTTGCGCATGATTGCCGGCTTAGAAGAGATCAGCGAAGGAAAAATTTGGATCGCCGA
>CAZOWS010000273.1:0-3090 GCA_964583365.1 uncultured Actinomycetota bacterium | reverse complement strand
GTTTCATGTAATTTGAGCGACAATGCAGACAAATGCTTGATCTCCAGAATTGCCTCGCTTTTGAATATGTCCTCTTTAGCCCATGCTATCGACCCATCGAGTTCCTTCAGCTTCTCTTCCCACTTTCCCCAAAACTTATAGCGATCCCTTTGCGCCTGCAACTCTGCGAGTCTTTCGCTCATCGCATTTATCGATCGGTCCAATTCTCCATAGGGAATAACCAAATATTTTTCCCCAATAGACGGATAGCGTGGCAATACCCTTTGTAGCCCGTCTGCACTCTCGAGGCACGCGTTATGCAATTGCGCGTCATAGGACACAACGATCAACGCATTACGCACCTTGAACCTATAGAAATGTTTGTTTCCTTCGGTTGATTCCCCCACCCATTCGAATGCAGCGTTGCCTTGAAACATGTTCCTGGCTAGATCAGCGATCGGTTGAAATCCTGAAGTCATCGTATTGTTTCTTTCAATGGCCTTTAAAAAGAGATGTAGCGTGACCCTTAGCCAGCCTTCAAAATCATCCGGGGTCAGCATTGATTTGGGGGAAAGATGCTGGGGCAGATGCTTGGACTGCGCCTGAGCAGGAGGCAATGCATGAAGGCCGACAGTGCCAGCAAAATAAATTAGCAAAATATAAAATGCTCTCTTTGTCTTCATGCTCTATACGCCGCTGCTTTGTCAGCTTCCATAGCTGCATCTATCTCTAATGTACTACCGGAGCTCAGTGTATCAGGTAATAGTGGCATCATTGTTACCCTGGGCTGCGCCAGGGACACCTTGAGTAGGCTCTTTACGAGACGGGGCTTTTCTCCCTTGGGTACCTCTTCTCCCGTGTACATATACACATCCATCTGGAAGTCCTGCCCAGCATCTAGCGCTTCCTTAACTTGTAACATGAATGTCTCATATGGCATTTCTTCCAATACCGCGATAAGCTCCTTAACATGCTCCAGCTTACAGATTCTTTGGTTGTCGTCATAAAATTTGAGATTCCAATTTAGTTTGCCAGTGGCTGTATCCATTTCGGCGAATACAAATCCACGAATCCCGTGCTTTTCAAGTTTCTTGCAGAAGTCTGTGCCTGTCTCCAGATCCTTGAAAGCCCCAAAGTTGATCGCGCCCCCTACCGCGGTATATTGCGTCATAGCCCCTGCTATGCTTACTGCCCTGGTGCTGGTTAAATTTTGTATGACTAATAGAACATCGCCGCGCTGTGTCTCGACGAGACTTTCATGGTAGGCAACATTTTCAGCATTGACAATATCCATAAATTCTTTGGAGCGCGCGATGGTAAGCTCGTCCCCGCCGATGTCGCCAAGATAATTCTCGTTTCGCAACATACGGTATTTTTCTTTGATTTGTCTGATTTTATCAATTTTTTGTTTCCTATCAGCACCCGTTGCTAGAACATGCTTTAAATCCATTCTTTGTGCGAGATACAACCGCCTCTCAAATATTTCAATCATTTTCCTCTCGTTCTCGCGCAATCTCTTGGTGACCGCAACGCCCGCATTTTCTCTGATGATGCAAGCAAAGAGAGCCGGCTGGTTTGCTGGAGTAGCAGCCGCTAGAGTATCTAGATCCTTTTGAGATAATTCTGCGGTTTTGAATAACTTATTCATAAATTCAGAGCGCTGGACTGCGTCCATCGCTCTGAATTGAAAAACCCATTGAAGATTTCTCTCGGCGACCTGCCTGTTCATCAAACCCAACCCCTTGACATCGAATTGGATCAATATCGGCTCTCTCTCGGATCGAATCATCTCCTGTATGCGTACAAGAAATCTCTCTTTCGAAGTCACGAAGGGATTCTTGATATGCGTACCCAACAATTCTCCAACGCGCTCCCATAATGTTTGCTTCGGCTGACTGCTTGGGTCTATCTTTGAAACATGGTCGCTTAGCGCCATCAAACCCTCCCATCCCGTTGGATCTTTCACTGCCCTCAAATTAACAACATCTCTTCCCGTTTGCTCTGCTAGTTCGCGCGCCTTCTGCCCAGGCAAACCTTGCTGAATGAAATCATTCAAGCCCGTGATCTCAGCGATGTGTCTGGCCAAGCGCATATGACAGGCTTGCAAGACAAGAGCATCCCAATCCGGGCCAGCCCGAATCAATCCTTTTTTTACCAGGTTATCTAGAAATTGTGACTCGACATAATTTTCGTCCAGGACAGCTAATTGAACCTCAGCGTTGATCAACATAAGTGCATTACCCCAAGTATCTTTGTCCAGACCCACCTCCCCTGCCTGTTTCAATTCACTTGCCTCGTAATCAACCCATTTGCGTACCTTGTCTGCTGCATCCAGGGCTAGATAAATTGGTGTATCTAGATTTTCTTTCCCTATTTGATCAAAAATCCCATTTTGGATGCGAACGCGATCTTCCTTTTCAACACCGGCAGCCAGTAGAATGCTGTTAAGCGCATCAAAATCTGGGAATACCCCCTGATAATCAGCCAAGTATTTATCTATGGACTGCGCAATTATTTTGGCCTTTACCTTGTCCTCCATTAAATCCATGACCCATGCATGCTTAAATGTCAAAACACTCCAGTTGGACGAATCCGTGGCAACATCACTTTCGCTTTTGAATATCGCCCCGGTCGTAGGATAGGCGCCCCCAAATCGTGCATAGCGAGTACCCTTCAGCAATCGATAGGCATTCATCATTTCGGTTAGTTTGCCCGTAAACGCTTCTTCCGTGAAAGATGACACTTGCTGGTTGGTCATTTGAGCAATGGCTGCCGCGGAAGACGCCTGGGTAACCGCACGGAGCTTCGGTTCCACAGAATCCTCAGAATCTTGCTGGGCCAAAACAGGCCCAGCGATGCCGGCGAAAAGACCGAATCCTAGACCGTTCCAGAATGTCCTCACTTCTTCCAGCCATTGGTTGGCCTTACTTGGATCTTCTTGCATTTTAGACCTAAATGTCTTCTGGATCTGAACTTTAACAAACACTGCCATTTCCTCATTCACAGCATCAAGCACTTTTGCCAACAAGGCTGGGTTGCTTTTATCAAAGTCGGTAATAGCAATAGTGAATGTTTTATAATCTTTAGAAACCTCACGTGCTTTGCCCTTGC
>CAZOWS010000272.1:0-22863 GCA_964583365.1 uncultured Actinomycetota bacterium | reverse complement strand
ACGCCGGGCACATCCACGCGCGAGATCGTTCAAACAATTCGCAAAAGCGTGTCATCCTGAGCGCAGCGAAGGATCTCGCATGACTCCCAATAAATTATCCGTTCAACATCCATACCGTGACATCCCCTCGCTCGCTCGATTCATCACGCTTTTAGAATCAGACCCAGCAGCAGGACGGGCCAGACTCCGAACGCTGGACAAAAAACGAAAACCCGCGCTGCGCATTGGCATCACGGGCCCCGCCGGCAGCGGTAAAAGCACGCTCATCAACAAACTCATCCCTTTATTCCGGGCAAAAAAGAAAACCGTCGCCGTGATCGCGGTGGATCCATCCAGCCCTATCTCGGGCGGAGCATTTCTGGGAGACAGAATTCGCATGCTGGAGCACGCGCGCGACAAGGGCGTTTTTATTCGCAGCATGGCCAATCGCGCGGCGTTGGGCGGTGCGGCCCCGATGTTGGCCGATGTTCTCGTGGCGCTGGAAATGTTCGGCTTCGATGTGATTTTGATGGAGACCATCGGCGCAGGCCAATCCGATACTGCGTTGCGGCCGCTATGCGATACGCTGCTAGTCCTTGCCCCACCCGAATCCGTGGACATAGTGCAGGCCATGAAATCGGGCCTCATGGAAATCGGGGATATTTTTGTGATTCACAAAGCCGATTTACCAGGCGCCGAGCACGCGGCAAAAATATTTAGGGAATCGCTTTCCTTGCGACCTAAGGGGGATATGCCTGTCGTGTGCGTCTCTTCGCGCAATGATTCTGGATTAAAAGAATTGATGAAGCACATCGAAGCTTGCAGCCGGACGAGATCCTTCGGCCGCCTAATGCGGCCTCACCCCTCTGTCATCCTGAGCGCAGCGAAGGATCTCGCCCTTGACCACGTAGCCATCGCCGTGCGCAGCATCAAAAACCATTTGCCTCTCTACACAAAAAAATTGGGCATCGCGAAGGAAGGCATCACGACGTTCCAAGAATACGGCGTGCGCATCGCCTCGCTAAAGCTACCCAACGCGCGCATCGAATTAATAGAGCCAACCGGCCCTAAAAGTACACTCGTAAAATTCCTCGCCAAGCGCGGCGAAGGATTGCATCACATCGCGTTTCGCGTGCCGAATCTCCCCTCTTGCGTTACAAAATTCAAGAAGCGCGGTCTTGCCTGGGTCGATGAAAAACCGCGGCGTGGCCTGCACGACTCGCGCATTTGCTTTTTGCATCCCTCAAGCACGAATGGCATATTGCTGGAATTTGTCGAGGCATGAGCGGAGCACAGGATTCTTTGCAGGATTCTCCGATTGACCTCTGGGTTGCGAACAAAACTGGCTTCAAACTTCCGCCCCATCTTTCCGATTTGCCGTTACGAATTGTCGAGCACGCCATTGCCGACTTTGGCCGCGATGAATCCGGCGGCGAGCCCATGCGATTGCGCGCGGTGTTCATGCCCACGACCGAAGAACAGTTGACGCACATACTCCGACATTATGCTGCTCTCAAAAAACCAATAACTATTGCGTCGGCCAACACGGGGCTATCCCGCGGGGCTGTGCCTCAGCACATGGACGAAGAGGTACTTTGCTTGCGCGAGTTTCTTCCGTTTGCGCCAAAAATCGGAAAGGACTCTGGCGGAAAGGCTTTCGTTGTCGTTCCAGCCGGCATGCGCCTCATGGATCTGCAACAATTCGTGGAATCGCAAGGACTGTACTACCCTCCCGACCCCACCGAACGCAGCGCGCTCATAGGCGGCAATGTCGCGACGAATGCCTCGGGGCCACGCAGCTTCATGTATGGCGCAACGCGCGAGTGGGTGCGCGCATTGCGCGTGATGTTGGCCAGCGGCGAAATCTTGGATTTGCGACGCGGGCAAACGGAATCTGATCCACAAGGCACATTCAAAATCCCAATGTCAGATGGAACACCATGCGTAGTGTCAGTCCCCCGCTACACGATGCCCAAGGTCAAGAACGCTGCCGGATACTACGCCAAACCCGGGATGGATCTGATCGATCTTTTCATCGGCTCCGAGGGCACGCTAGGCATCATCACCTAGGTAGAATTGTCTCTAGTCCCAAAACCCGAACATCGCTACAGCGCCAACGCATATTTCGCGACAGAGAAAGAAGCCAGAGCCTTCGCAAAATCCGCGAGAGACTTGCATCCCAGCCTTATTGAATATTTTGACCGTGCATCGGTAGCCATCATGCGCGAAAAATAAGGACGCATACAAGCACAGGCGAACGCAGCGATTTATTTTGAGCAAGAGATGATAGGAAGAAAAGGCGGAGTAAACAATATCGTAGACGCTTGGCACGCTCTCCTACTCAGCCACAACGCCATCGAAATCCAAGAAGCATCCAACGATTCCGATCGAGAGACCCTGCGCGAGCTACGCCATCATGTTCCCGAAGAAATCAATCGCCGCATCGCAGCCCTTCGCCTCCAATTCCCTGACACCGGCATCGGCAAAGTTGCCACGGACATCGCGGTTCCCGGCGATACGTTTGAAACAATGATGACATGCTACGAAGCCGTCTTGACGGAGGCTCAAATCCCCTACGCGATATGGGGCCATATCGGCAATCATCATGTCCATGTCAACATGCTCCCGCAAAATCCCAAGCAACACGCCGATGCTAAAAATCTTCTGCTGCTCTTCGCGCAAAAAGCTAAAGAGCTCGGAGGCACCATTACGGCCGAACACGGCGTCGGAAAAATCAAGCTACCGCAATTAGAAATGTTGTTCTCCGAGGAAGATCTGCGAGACATGGCCGCGGTCAAGCGAGCGCTCGACCCCTATGCTATTTTAAATCCCGGGACGACAATACCAACGCGGCTGTTAGCGGACTAAAAAATCAAGCCGCATTCTCGAATTCAGGAAAAGCAACCGGTTCTATAGCCCCAGGTTGCAACCGCATTCCCGTTGCTTCCTCGTTTAGCACTGCCCGCCACAGAACCACGGGCAAAAGATAATCCAGGATTTTTTCCCGCGCGGCCGGTATCCAATTTTCTTTTGCTTGATTAAAAACCTTTGCGGCAACAGCGCCTAGTGCATTTGCCGCCTTGCCATCGTTCATAAGCCCTAGGAGATTCGCCGGACTGAAAGGCAAAACGGCATTCTGCTGCATCAAAGCCATCAGCATTTCCTTGTTGTTCCCCCACTGTTCTTGCTCACCGAAATAGAGTATGGGCTTGCCCAAGGAGGCCGGCTCAAAGATATTGTGATTTTGGCCAACGATTGAGATATCGCCCACCCCATAGAGTTGAAAGAGCTCGCCCTGTGTGTTTACGACTAAAATATTACGAGCGCTCATGTCGGGTAAAGGTTCGGGCATACCATCCGGGCGCAAATAAGTCTCGCGCATGACCGTACTCTCTGAATCGAAAATATCACCTCCGTCGTAAGCCGCGATATCCCCCGGGTGTCGCGGCGCAATGATAAGAAGTGGCCTCTGCTCGACTGGCATGGCTGCATACGTATCCTTGTAAAACCGCATAAAACTCTGGAGGTCCTCCGAGGAGGGAGATCCCAAGACAATAATTTTTCTATTTCCGATATTCATTTCCTGCCGCAACCGTTGCAACGTTTTACCAGATGGCAATGCGGGGAAGGAAACTTTCATAGGAAAGTGCGGAACAATAATTCCTTTGCTCTCCGTATCTATGTCCATCTCAGGCCTATCGCGGAATTGAACAAGAATAGACTCCGGACTGTTCTTCAGCGCGCCATCCCCTAATTCCCTCGCTTCGTATTGAGGAAACTCCTTGACGGCCAAGGACGGGGTAATCTCGCGCGTGCAATGGAGAACAGCGATGCGCCCATCCCAATCCATTGCCCGAATAAGCCCTCTTGCAGCATGCATTGCCGCAACCTCATTTAGGATCAGGCCCATTCGTGTTCCCATCATCGCCACTATCGAATTCACTTCTTTGCAACGGCTCCTTGCATCGCCCTCCCTCATGCTCTCGTAGAGAATCTTGAAGCGCTTGACACGATGAGGAGTGATGGTATTTGCATCCGCTAAGAGGGCGCCTTCCAAAACCTTCCCCAAAAGCGCCTCTTCCAACGGATCGCTAGCTCTGAAAAGATCCATAGCGCCAAAACCTAATGCAGCTACGGCAGCTTCTCTCAACTTGTAATCCAGGCTTTGATTGCAAACAATCTTCTTTAGCAACGGGTAGGCTCCTGCGTTCTTCATAGCATCGACAAAGGTATTCGCCTTGAGAAGCAAAAACTCATCCGGGTTAGATGCCATCCACTCCTCAAAAATAGGAACGATCTCCTGAAACATCGGGTTATAATGCGCAGTAGACATGCGATCGCATGCACTTTGAATCGCCACCAAACGCAACGCCGACGGCAATCTATCTTTGCCTATAAAGTCCCGAACATTGTCGAAGACTTTCTGGCTATTGAAAGATATCTCTCGCGTCAAAGCACAAGCTCGTACCATATGCCCCAGTTCCTCATCGTAGATAATCTTCTCCAACGATGGGTATTGGCCGGACTTCATCAAGACATCGCATGCTATTGCTGCCTCATTGTCACCTATGCCCTCTATCTCCGAAGCGATAAGTTTACGTATTGTTGGGACAATATCCTTTAGAACTTTCATCATATCGGGTGAAGAAGGAGTAGCATAGAAGCCCAAGAGACGAATTGCCTGCCAGCGCAGTTGGAGCGGCAATTTTGTGTCTTCTATGAACATTTGAATTTGAGAAGACTCTCTTTCTGTACTTTCGAGAATATGTCGCAGCACGATTTCTTGAATTCTCATGTCAACACCCGGGTTATTCATGATTCGCTTCAACGACGCATACGCCCCCGCTTTACTCAATGCATGGATAAGAATGTCCCACTCTCTTTGAGAAGGAACTTCCGTACTCCCTTCTGCCAATTCCTCCATCGCAGGAACAAGCATTTCCAGAGATCCTATCTCGCCGACATTTTCGATAGCGAGACAGCGCACGAGAGAAGGCAATGACTTTTCCTCCGCTATAGACCGGATTATCTCCAACTCTCCATGCCTACGAAGACGCGCCAATGCCTCACCCTTGATGGACGGGATTATCTTGGAATCATAAACCACAGCAACAAGATTGCCATTTTGAATAGCCAAGGCATCCATAATTTCTTCACGCACTCTGCCCTCCGGTGGATTGCCCTCCAAGAGTTCTCTCAGATCAGAATACGCCTCTGCCTGACGCAATTGATAAACCGCTTCCAGGCGGCGCTGCGAACCCATGTGACCGGGATCCTGCACTACAGCACGCCATCGAGCAATCGCGTCCGCTCTCTCTTTCTCTATTGCCTCTTTATCCACTACCTTTAGCTCCTCCATAGATCTCTCGTAGAGTATGAATCTCCCTTTATCGTAGCGCATGGCCATAAATTTTTTCCTCTCGGAGGCAAGATGTTGCTCAACCAATTGTTGCGCATGCACCAAACTAATGGAATATCCCTCTAAGTTAAGAAAGTCGTCTGCATCCTCCACCCAAATGGTTGTCTCGGGCGCAATCTCCCGCAACTTTTCAATCATCAATATCGGATCAACAACCATGTCCTCCGGACGTTGTTCTTTTCCATTGCCATTCCCGTTTGCAACAGAAACACTCTCGAACATGAGAGATTCCTCGGAAACCCTGCTGTAGCGGTCCTCTTTATACCCCGCTTTAACGTCATCCAGCGAAATCATGCCGGCCATCCAGGTCAGGCCTCCCGTCACCTCGTCTTTTGAAAACCCTTTTTCAAAAAGATGCTGGGCCAATTCCTGGCGTTTAGGCCACTCGGATTTTTCCTGCCACATGAGCTTGCGATGTTTACGAATCGCCCTTACCACGGAGCGAAGTTCCGGTGGAATGCCTTGGGCGTAGGCGACATGACGAACATACGTCAGTCCGGAACGAACATAATTGTCAAAACGTTTGACTCTCCTCTCTCCATTCTCCCAAAGATGATAGGGATTATAGTTGATGATATTTCGATAAAAGAGAGCTTGCGCTTTTTCTTGCAGGTCTTTATTCCCCATGTACCAACCAAGGAAATCCCTATGCCACTCGGCCAATAATTCTCTCGCCTCGTTGCGAACTTGTTGACGCGCACTATAAAGAAGGGGCGCGAGCCTTTCTAACACATCAACATAACCATTGTTTCCAGGCCTCCTCAATTGCCGAATTTCGGCGTAGCTCAGGACTTTTAATTGTTCCAGAGCTGCCATTTCATTCGCCCTAGGCAGTTCCATGAGAATGTCTCGAATGACAACGGAATTCTGCCCCGTGAATTTAGCCAGCAAACCTATGACATCCGAATCCTCCAACGTCGCCAATAGTTGCCGAAGTGCAATTTGATTTTCCCACTTGGCAGGATCATCTTTTTGAATATCTGGCAGTCTCCCACCCAAATCCAGGAGACAACTGGCGGCCTTTTTGAAAACACCCGTCCTCACCCAATTGATGGCTCGTGGAAATGTGGTAAATGGTTCGTGAACTACTGTCCTCAATCGCAGCAGGAATAAAAGCCCATCGATAAAACCCTTCTTCGTTTCCGTTGCAATGTTTCCATCAAAGACAAATCGGATTACCTGATTGGTCCTAATCACTCTTTGCCCCTCCACCGTATGAACCGCGGCCAACATAAGGGCGATCTGTATCCTTTCGGAAAGATTGGAGTAACTTTGCAATCTAGATTTCTCCGTGTCCAGCAGTTGCGAATAAAACGAAGCATCCCCTAAGACAAGTCCGCCCAAAACTTTTTCTATCTCTTCGTTGTATTTTTCCTTGCCTTCGATTTTCCATTGTCGCAGACGGACAATCTTTTCTCGTAACGCCGGATCCAGCAACACATTCACGGCGTCTCCCATGCTAGGACGGTATTGGTCCATCAAAATCGCAAGTCGCCGTTTATCAATATCGTCCTCAGCTCTTAGCCTGGCCCTAAATTTCTTCGCAAAAAAGTGTTTGTCTTTCTCTTTGAAAACCCAAACGGAAACATTGTTCACTTTGCGACGATAAAAAGTGACGTCGCCGGCCGTAAAATCATTCCCCTTAAAACCTACGGGATCTGGCAGCAGAGCCTTCGCTCTATTCAATAACGCGCCGGGGCTGGTCTTAAAGTGCATGCTTAAAAAGCTCTTGGAAACAGCGATCTCGTCGAATTTAATCTTGACGATTTTTGTTCGCACCGTGGTATGCAGAGCCGCCGCCATCTTGGAAATATCCCTACGCTGAAATACCTGCACTTCTCGTCTCCGAAACAGTCGTTGAGAAACAGTCAAGCCATTAGATTCAGGATTTGCCATCAAGTCCGTAACACAGCGCCAGAGTCTAGCCCTGTTGCCATTAAAATTAGCTTCAAGATTATCCCTCGTGATATGGATTTCTTTGGGCCCCACGGGAAGAAGTTTGTGTCTAAGTCGAAGATTGAGATATTCGGCAAGAACAATGCTGTCGGCCTCGCTGAAAGCAGTGACAAAATTACTGCCCGATTTGCGCTTGAGCAACTTTATGCTTGTCGTGGAAAAATTCGGGCGTTTTAATTCCAGGGTTGTTTCCATGCCCCGAACGCTTTCCCACGAAGGCAACAGCGGGGCAAACTTTTCAAGCAGCATCTCTTTTCTGCCAAAGAATCGCTGTGTAAGAAAATCTCTCGAAATAGCTATTTCCCCTTTCTGTAGTTTGGGAGTTTTGTCCCCAACGCGCATATCCAATGCCTTCGCTAGTTTATCTATGTCCTCTTTAGAATAGGCCCACACGATACGGTTGAAACGCTGGCGCTTAAAAAAACGTATACCTTGCGGACTTGTGTACTCGAGATCCGCGAACAATTCCAATTTTGGCAGCTGGGCTTTAACTTTAATGTGATTAGCAATTTCCCCTGCATTGCCAACATACAGCGATGCTATGCCAGCCTTGGAAACGGCAATTTCAGCATCGCCTAGAGGAGGTAGGAATAGGATTGGCTTTAGCCCTAGATAGTTCGCCGCCTCACGCATTTCCGATGTTTTGGCGACCCATTCCAATCGAAATTCCCTGCTCGCGTGCCTTGCCGAGCCTACCCAGCGTTTAACAAAATGTGCGTCTCCATGATACATCTCGGATGCATCGCTTCGATATGGGTCGGGTAATTTTGCCCTGGCCTGCTTCTCTTGATCCGCCGTCTCCCAGCTGAAGCGTTCGGCCATGTGCCCACCCGTGCAGGCAAATTCCCCGTCGGCGATTTCGGCATGTTTTAATTTTAATTTCCAATATCTTCCGAGTTTGCGTATGTCTGCAATTTCCATCACCCAGGCAGGTTGCTTGCCAGAGAAACCTTTAACAAAAGTTATTCCGCTAATTTGGATTGAGCCCCGAGATGTCGTAACCGGATCCGGCAAGCGCTTCGCTAGTACATCGTTCAACGTGGATTTGTCAGCCTGAAAAAATCTGCACAGCAAATAGCCGGTGCAGGCAATCTGCGTCGGACTCGTCTCATGCCCTTTTGCCTCAAAGGGAAGTTTTGCCGCCAATTTAGGCACATCAGCAGATTTCATAGCCAAGATCAGATTTTTTCCCGAATATCTCCGATAACAGGGAATATCTCCAATCATCAGCGGTCCTTCTGTTTGCTTTTCTAAAACCTTTTTATATTCGGCCAACGCCGCATCCAAGGTGGCGTTATGGACATGAAAGTACGCGCCCAGTCCTATGGAGGACAACACCACTTCGTCGGGCTGCAAAAGCGTAACTTGCGCTTTGGAATATCTTTTCGAATGTTTGGCGTATCGCTCTACGTCCGCCTTTTTAATGACATACACGGTTTGTTTCCCCGATCTCCGGCGTATGGGAACAATCAGAGATTCTCCCTCTCCTATGGCCAGAGCGTTCTGGCTTATCTTCTCTGCGCCCGATAGCATTGCACGGGCCTCTTGCGATAATTCCTTTCTATTGCCCCAAAAATATTCGGGCAGGTGATTTGCACCCAAGACAATTTCATCTTCAGCAACAGGCGCTATCCGATTATCCAGCAATGGGTCCAACAAATTTTCCGCAATGGCACCTAGCTTCAACGGCGAAAGGCCCTGCTCTATGACAACCGGATTTTGCCAAATCTCTGTCGGCCTAACTTGCAACGCCGCTTGCAGCATGGGCGGCATAGGGCCCAGCCGGACTTTTTCATCTCTTTGCCATGCTCCGCTCGCAGGATCTTTTTTCGCGCCCCAAACAACCTTTCCTACAGGATCCAATTGAAACGCCTCGACACCAGCCTTCTGCGCAGCTTCTTGCTGTATGTGCAGAAGGCCAACGAAGCTGTCCATGACGGGTGACCAAGCAGCAGACGTCGCAAAGAGCGCCTTTGCTTCTTCCCAGGTCAAGATGGTTGGCTCAGGTTGGAATCGATCAAATAATTCCTTCATTTGAGCAACTGCTTCCGCGCCGGAACGATGAGTAGCAATATCCCGTAACCCCTCCAGAAATCCTTTGCTTTTAGGCGCATCTAATCCAGCTAAAAGAACTCGCGCATCGCCAGCAACATCGCGCGGCCCCATCGATTGATTTTCCTTTTTCTCCAACAAGGAGGCCAAAGGCCTTGTGATGTTCGCCGCAACCAAAATCATGCCGGCCGAATACAATGTCCAAGCCTTGACGAGTTCCTGGGGAAAAAAGGCCCCGTTGGTAAATCCAATATCGGCGTTTACGCCGTCCCTATACCAGCCATGCCTCTCTGGGTTGTCCACCCAATTGCGGGCGGATCTTGCATCTTTGCTCATAGCGATGGCATGATCGGGAAGATTGAATATTTCTTTGGGAATGGATTGGAGCTCCATGTCGTCCGCGTACTCGTCTCCCTTGGCCGTGACATAAGCCAATTGCCGGGCGGCCTTGGTCCAATCCACGGCGTCTCCCATCACAAAAGTATTCGCGGGCATACCGGTAAAGCTCTCAAAAGCTTGGTCAAATCCTTCCCTTAGACTTCGGGCCAATTCATCCGGCGCATACCAATCGAGCTCACCCCTCTCGCGACCGTGGCTAGCCAACAGCAATGACCAGGCCAGAAAATTATCGGCAAGAAAGCTGGCCAGATAAATCGGCGCCTTGGAATATTCGGGATGTTCTCCGCTCAACGTTTGAAGATGCGCGGACATCGGATGACCTTCTCGGAGCAAGTCCGAAAACATGAAAACTTCAGCAAAATCCGCCAATGCCTTTACACGCCAGTTGTGGTTGCCAACATTTTTCAGCCATGCGCGCAAGTTTCCGACCCCTCGGCTATCCGAGGGGTAAACGATGTCCATCAACGTCAAAAAATGGCCCCTGTCGTGCTCCATACGATCCGTGATATGCAGCGAGTGAAAAAGATCTAGAGGAACCGTATGAATGATTCCGTGGCGCGCCAAACAGAACAGGTCATTGAGACATATCTTGGAGAATTCCTGAAATTCCTTCGGCGAAAGGGATGGGTCGTTGAGATAACGAAAGTAGTTGTCATCCGGAATCTCGTAGGCCATCAACGTATACCCGTCTTGTGATTTATTCAATGCGATCGAATTTCCGTCGCTGTTCCTTTGGTTGCGAAGGGCCTCCACAGCCTCTCCCTGCATAACTTGCACGCGAGCGATGCGCTTCTCCTCAAAGCGCACACCGCGCGGATAGGTGCCCTCCATGCCCATGCTTTTGCCATACGCTTGTACGTAATCCAACCAACATTGCTCGTAATCCAAGATCGCAGGATCTTCGTCCTGGCGAAGTATTTTTACGCCAACATAATGCCCCTCCGCATTGCGATACAGCAGGGTACGCCCTTGGGCGCGCACAAATGTCATACCAGGAAGCAGCTCTTCCAGAGAACCTGCATTGTGAATAGGCAACTTTATATTTCGAGGCTGCATCACCGGAACCTCGCCAGGTGGATTAAGAAATGGAAACTCTCTCATGCGGGAGAGCAAGCCTTCGGCAAAGGCGCTGGCCGTGTCCTCCGCCTTGCCTTCTTGCGAAATATCTATGCTCATGAGGCCGATATGCGATTTCAGAACTTCTTTGATTTTTTCTAGCAGAGCAGAGTTCTTGCAGGCCGCGACACCCAGCGCGTAGGCCAAATATTTTTTCTCGCTAAACTTGACGGATTCACGGGTGGCAAACAACAATTGATCGAGCAGTTCGCTGTTCTCGGCCGCAGAGAGTCCCAACATCTGGCCCCGAATTTCTTGCATGTTCCGGAGAGTGCGATCTTTTTTTAAATCTCCAAGTATGATGCTGAAGGATGTCGCATCCAACAGCGATGGAAAATCGTCGTACACACCTGATCTTAAGAAAATTCGAATATTTTCCCCGAAGCGAGATCCCCAAATCCTTCCGTATTCACACAGATTGGTCAGTGATTGCACATGCTCGGGCTTTAATCGAAGATTCCTGTCCTGGGCAATCACTTTCTCTATGACCATCGCTAGACGCTTCTCCTCTAGCATCTCGCTGTCCAACAGAACGCTGTTCGTACGCTCCCATGGAATAGAATCCAATGCCGCCACGAGATCATCGAATTGTTTTTGTTCAAGAGGAACAACGCCTTTATGCGCAGACATGCCTGCTAAGGCTGCAAGTATGCTGTCACGATTTTTCTTTGCCCGCGTTGTTCCATTTACGTCGAGTTGTTCTTCTTCGGAGAAAACAGAGACAGGAGCCAGGCTATCTGCCTGGGCATACGCATAGGAAGGAAACGACGCCACAACGACGCAAAACGCCAACGCACAGCGCGCAAACGCAAGCACGCTATAGCGCCCATGTAGCACTCTCGAGTACAGCATAAACATGCCTGTATTATATACTTAAAATTATGCTCTGTCAAGGGGGCGCGCCCCAATTTTGTGGTTCGCATTGCCCTTGAAGAACACGCACCTGCCCGAAAACCCAGTATTTATAAGGCCTGTAAGGATTCTTTTTCGCCAGCCCTTGACAAATCAAGATTTAGAAGGTATCATCACCAATGAAATCCCTACGGGGTACGAGCTATCAAGATGTTTCTTGAGCCAACAGTACAAACCTACGGGACACACGCACTCGGCTTCGGCCATAGAGCGAGTCCCAAATTAGGATTAGACTCAAAGAAAGCTTGATAACGGCCCAGGTGGGGGTTTCACTTTTTTAGAGCTCGTTTAGAGCTTGGTGAGACTAAGCGTGCGGACGTACTGAAAGCTGATGTGATCCCAGAGTTGACCAAAGTATTCGCCCAGCATGACATGTTCCGACAGATAGACCATCAGAAGCCCGAGACAAAACAAGTTGGCAAAATAAATAAAGATGACCGAGAAAAAACTACCGTTCTCCCGCACGTCCTCCTGCCCTTTAAGCATCACGAAAACGGTCAACACCAAATGAAATGCCCACGTGAAGCCCAGCACGAAGCGATACACCTCGAAATAGGCCTCGACTTTCCAAAACGCCTTGGCGACTAAATAGACCGCTATAGCGAGCAGCGTGTACACGGGAAAAAAATACGGGGCCAAGGAAATGAACACGTTGGTCTTGGTGACAGTGACGCTCCCGCCCGAAGCGCCCGCGCGAAAACCCAGCACCTTGCCGCGAAACATCCAGGTCCAAATCGCGTGGCTGAGTTCGTGACCAAACACGTAGGTCTTGATAGGATTCTGAAGAATGCTATAGACGAGCACATAGGCGGCGAAGCCGGCGAGGAACCAAAACTGTTCGCGTAGTATCACGAATTGCGTAAAAAAGAGGTGGTAGGTGGCAATGCTGATGCCCAGGCACGCGGGAATTAATGCGATGCCCACGAAAAACTTCACGAATTTGGCAACGGATTGCCACGCGTCTTGTTTTTTTGCCTTGGGCTCGGCCCGTCTGATTGTGTAGGGTGACATCGCCTGATACCAGCTATTATAATGGGTTCCCATGAATCGTCCACTTCGTAGTCCTACTAAAGCTGAGCAAGCATTTGGCTCGTTGACTCGTTTGATGGCCCGCTTGCGCGGCCGCAAGGGCTGCCCCTGGGACAAAAAGCAGGATCACCGCAGTCTAAAACCCTATCTCATCGAAGAAACATACGAAGTCATCGATGCCATCAATAGTGGCAAACCCGGACGGCTACAAGAAGAGCTCGGAGATCTCTTGCTACAGGTTGTTTTTCACTCGCGCATGGCACAGGAATCAGGCGACTTCGACATCACGGACGTTATCGGCCATTTGGTGCACAAAATGAAAACCCGGCATCCGCATGTATTCGGCAAGAAGACTTTGCGCGACCCCGAGAAAGCGCTGAACCAATGGTATCGTATTAAACACAAAGAGCAGAAGGCACAGGGCATCAAGCACTTTCTCTCCAACATCCCCAAATATCTGCCCGCGCTGCAAAAGGCGCAAAAGGTACAGCGCAAAGTCTCCTCGGTGGGATTTGATTGGCCCTCCACGGTAGGAGTCCTAAAGAAAATAGACGAGGAATTACGCGAGGTACGCGTAGCGCTGCGCCGCAAAAAGGAAGACGAGATTTTCGAAGAAATCGGCGACCTTCTATTCTCCGTGGCAAATCTCTCGAGATTCCTGCACATGGACAGCGAACAGGCCCTGCATCAGACAGTCGCCAAATTCACGCGCCGCTTTCACGCCGTAGAGCGCGAGCTCAAGCGCCGCGGCAAATCCCTAGAAGATTCCAATCTAGCCGAAATGGACAAAATCTGGAACGCGGTTAAAAAACTCGAATTCGAGGGACAGACACCGTAACTCTCCGTAACCCTGAATTATCCCCGCTTTACTGATTCTAAAATTTTACTGGTTTAATAAATCGAGTGTGGGCTCGACATCTGCATCGCGCTGTCTGTTTGACTTCGGGCCAGGTCTCTTTTTCTTAAGATCGCGGCCCACTTCTTTTTCGACGCGCTGAACAAAATGCTCGGGGCCAAGTGGCCTCCCGGTGTGGGTCACACCTTGATAAGAATCCGAAAATGCCGCATCCTTTCCCTTGAGGAAGGACGCCCAATCTTTAATCTGATTCACGAGATAGCAAGGACTTAAGACAGGGTCGGGAATCTTATGAACATGAGCTTTTGCACTAGACCATTCATAATCTTCAGCTTTGGCAACAATGCCGGCAGCTACAGGATTACACTCCACGTACCGTATCGCGGCGACGAGATATCTTTCGTCCATCGGAAAACTGCTATACCTACCTTGCCATAAACACCCACGCCATCCTTCACGAAAATTGATGGCACGCGTGTAGACCTGATGCACCTCTTGAAAGCATCGAACCAGACCCTCTTTTGTTTTCGGAACAACGATTATATGCACGTGATTGGTCATCAAGCAATAGCCCCAGATTTGCACATCGTGCTTGGCAGAAAGAACGTGGAGAAGGCCGAGATAGCGCCGCCGGTCTTGATCAGAAAAGAAAACATCCTGCCTGCGATTTCCTCTCTGAGTAATATGGTGGGGAATATCAGGCACAACAATGCGAGCGATTCGAACCATACGGGATACCTTTATTTTATAATTCGAGGGACAGACACCGTAACCCTAATTATGGTGTCTGTCCCTCGAATTATTTTAGTTCTGCTGATTCTCCAAATCTGGGATATTCGTTCGCCGGCGGCGGATGAAGGTTGGGATGTCTAGGTCTTCCCCATTCACGATAGTGCCTTCCATCTTGGAAAATTGGCCGCGATCGTTTTGATTGAATTTGATCACGGTCTGCTCGTGCTTGATTTCAGGGATGGCCGGCTTGAGCACCTTGACCACGGGAAGCGTGTCCTCCACTTCCAGACCCGTCGCGATCAGCGTGACAAGCGCGCGCTCGTGGTATTCGGGATCAATCGTCGCGCCGAAAATAATATGCGCGTCGGGGCTCGCGATTTCGTGTATGAGGCTAACGGCCTGATTGACTTCATGCAGAGACAGATCCGGACCTCCCATCATGGAAAGCAAAATACCCTTGGCGCCCTTCACTCCTTTTTTCTCGAACAACGGGCTGCGTAGCGCGGCCTCGGCAGCCAGAACAGCCTTGTTGCGGCCTGTGCCCTCGCCAAAACCCAGCAAGGTACCGCCTTTTTCGCCCAGTATGGTCCGCACGTCGGCAAAATCCAGATTGATGAGCCCGGGCTTGATCAACAAATTGCTGATGGATTGAATGGACTGACTCAGAATATCGTCGATGAGATGAAACGCGGAGAGCAGCGATGTCTCGGCCGTGGTGTATTCGAGTAATCGGTCGTTGGGAATACAAATGATCGTGTCGCAGGATTCGCGCAGCGCCTTTATTCCCTCGTAGGCTTGCATCGCACGTTTGGAGCCTTCGAACGTGAACGGCTTGGTAATGACCGCTATCGTGAGAATGTCCATGTCCTTGGCAATTTTGGCAATCACGGGCGTAGCCCCCGTGCCAGTCCCTCCACCGAAACCGGCAGTTAAAAATAAAATATCTGTCCCCTTGATGGCCTCGGCGATCTGTTCTGTGCTTTCTATCGCGGCCTTTCCACCAACTTCAGGGTTGGAACCAGCCCCGAGTCCCTTGGTGAGTTTTTCCCCGATTTGCATGCGCTCGGGTGCGGCGGACATGCGCAAGGCCTGTAAATCGGTATTCGCGGCGATAAAATCCACGCCCTTCAAACGCGTTTGCACCATGCGGTTCACGGCATTGGACCCGCCTCCGCCGACACCCATGACGCGAATCTTCACAAAATTCATGTTCTCGTAATCGAATTGAATCATTTTTGCATCCCCCTGTCATTCTGAGCGCAGCGAAGAATCTCGTTCTGCATCTAACTAGATCCTTCGTCGCCAAGGCTCCTCAGGATGTTTTAATTGTACCTGCGGCACAATTAAAACACCTCACCGACCCACTCCTTCATTCTGCCGACAATCTTTGCGAAAATATTGCGTCCGCGAAAACGGCTCTCCCCGTTTTCACGGCGATGCTTAAATCCATATTGCACAAGCCCTACGCCCGTGGCGTATATAGGACTGTCCAAGACATCCACGAGTCCGCTGACATTCGTCGGTCGCCCAAGCCGCACGGGCACATCGAACACCTTGCGCGCCATATCGGCCAATCCGACCAACAGTGACGTGCCACCCGTGATGACAATGCCCGCGCCGATATGTTCCTCCACGCCGTTGCGTTTGATTTGATCTTTGACCAGCGCAAACAATTCTTCCATGCGCAATTCGATTAATTCCGACAACACCCGCCGGGGCATGCTATTGGCCGATCTCCCGACAATTCCGGGCACCACGAACTCGTCGCTGTCCGCCACGAGCGACGTCATCGCGCAGCCAAATTTCTTTTTTATTTCCTCAGCCTTGGATAGCGGGATGCGCAGACCTATCGCGATGTCGTTGGTCAAATGATCTCCGCCTACGGAAAAAACATCGGTGTGATGAATCGCGCCATCCACGAAGCATACGACGTCGGTGGTCCCGCCACCGATGTCCACCAACACGACACCCTGGGCCTTTTCCTCGTCGGTCAACACGGCAAGACTGGAGGCCAGCGGTTCCAGCACAATGTCCTCCACCTCCACACCTGCCCTGTTGATGCTCTTGATGATATTTTGCGCCGAGGTGATCGCGCCGGTCACGATATGCACTTCAGCCTCCAGGCGCACGCCGGACATGCCGCGCGGATCCTTCACTCCGTCCTGCCCATCCACGATGAATTGCTGCGGTATCGTATGAATAACTTCCCTGTCCATGGGGATAGAAATAGCCTTCGCTGAATCAATAGCCCGCTGCACATCTTCGTCGGTTATCTCGCCCTTCTTACCAGATACAGCCACCACCCCGCGGCTATTCATGCCCGAGATATGGCCTCCCGAAATTCCGGAAAAAACGGAATGAATTTCCACGTTGGCCATTTGTTCCGCCTCTTCGACAGCCTTGCCCACAGACTCCACGGTGCTCTCAATATCCACCACAACGCCCTTGCGCAAACCCTTGGAGGGCGTTGTGCCAATACCTATCACGCGAATCTCGCCCTGCTCGTTGGCCTCTGCCACCACCGCGCATATCTTTGTAGTTCCTACGTCCAACCCCACTACCACATCAGGTTCCTTTTTCACTGCTTTGCCTCCGTCGTCTTTTTGGCTGCGCCAGGCACTGTCTGTTTCGCTGCTACGGCCGCGTGCGCGGACTCACTGCATGGTGAAACAACAATGTCCTTGAATCGCAAATCGATGGTTTCCGCCACAACACCGCGTTTCTTCAAATCTTCCAACACGCCCGATAATTGCAGGAACTTTTCCTGAATCTCCGCGCTTCGCAGACCAGGACTCATGCGCAATCCGAGCTGCGTATTCGTCAGAAACAAATAGCCGGCCGCGTCATCCATTTTTACTTTGCTGATATCCATACGTGTCATCAACACCGAGCTACGAAAGAGTTGCAGAATGGAAAGCACCTCGCAAAGCGTTTCGCTCTGAATTTTATTATCCACCACCTTGCTCTTGAGATCCACTCCTTCGAGCAACGGCAAATCCATTTTTGCGAACTTGTCGTTCCAGGTCAACACGGCTCCCTCCCCGTCCACGAGATAGTTTTTATCTATCGTGATTTGAGCAACCGGCACGCGTTCCTTTATTTCTATGCGCAACACATCCGGCAACAAGCGCTGCACGAGCGCGTCCTTAATATTCGGATGATCGAGCAATCTCTTACGTACTTCAGAAAGCGAGAGACGTAGCAGGTTGTCCCCTTTCGATACACCCGACAGCGCGCCAATTTCTGCCGCGGATACATACGAGGGTGGCGCGATATCTAGCGTCTTGATTGCGTAGAGCGGGTTGTCGGCGAGAAACGCCAACGACTGACGCACGGTGGTGAATGTCAATCCGATGACTATCGCCAGAAAAACACCGATCACGAGCAAACGCGTTACGGTGCGCGGGGAATTCTCTTTTTTCCATCGCGTTTTTTGCAACAAACCGGAGTTGAGTTGTCTGCCGCTATTGCGCGGACCTTTGACGCCGCGCTGTCCCATGCTGCGCAGAAAATTCATCCCCGTACCCCCAGCATTTTTCTCATGCCCATCGAGAGAATCTTTTCGCACAAGGCTCCGAACTCGATACCCGCTGCGCGCGCGGCCTTCGGCAATAAACTCGTCTCCGTGAACCCAGGAATGGTGTTGACCTCCAGGACGAAGGCATCGCCATTCTCCGCTAGTATCACGTCCACACGCCCAAAATCTTCGCACTCCAAAGCCTTGAATGCCTCCAGAGCCATGCGTTGAACCTTAGCCGCAACAACCGCTTGCAAGGGCGCAGGAATCAAGTATTCGGTTTGTCCGGGTGTGTACTTGGAATGATAATCGTAGATTCCAGTGTTGGGAATAATCTGCACGACAGGCAATGCGCGATCGCCAAGAATCCCGACCGTCAATTCCTTGCCCGCGATAAACGACTCGACCAAAACACAATCCCCGTATCGCAGCGCAAGATCCACGGCCGACGCAAGTTTCTCTTTTTCATGCACGATGGTAAGACCTATGCTGGAACCTTCCAGCGGAGGCTTCACGACCAGCGGAAAACCGAGCGCCTCCAATTGCCGTAGTTCGCCGAAGCTGCTGCTGCGGACTATCGCCGAGGGCGGTGTACGAATATCGGCCTCCACAAATATTTCTTTCGCGAGGTTCTTGTCTAACGCGAGTTCGCTTGCCTTGGGCCTGGATCCCGTGTACGCAAGCCCCATCGCCTCGCATTGTCGCTGCACCTTTCCGTCTTCGCCAAATCTGCCGTGCAACGCGATAAAAACCGCGTCCACCGAGCCGGCATCGAGACTTTTGGTTAGGTCTTCGCTTTGAATATCCACGGACTGCACGTCGTAACTCAGCGATGCTAGCGCGCCAGCAATTGCTTTGCCCGAACGCAGTGAAATTTCCCTCTCGCTCGACACACCACCCATCAACACCGCGACACGCATCATGGCTCTCCGATGATTTTGACTTCCGTTTCTAAAAAGATACCGGCACGCTGCCATACCTGCGTCCGGACGATCTCTATCAGCTCCACGACTTGGCGGCTTGTTGCCGTGCGATCGTTCAAGATAAAATTCCCGTGCAGGTCCGACACCCATGCGCCGCCCACGCGCGTACCCTTGAGGCCCAAAGAATCGATCAGCTTCCCCGCGCTTTGCCCGGCCGGATTCTTAAAAACACAGCCGGGGCTGCTGCCCTTGGGTTGCGTGGCATTGCGAATCCCCAAAAGCTCTTGCACGCGATGCTGCACGCTGGATTCGTTTTTTCGCTCAAGATCCAACGTGGCAGAAAGAATTATATTCTCTCCAACGTTGCGCAGCGCGCGATACGAAAAATCTAATTCTGCGCGCGTCACAACGGCTACGCGACCGGCACCATCCATGACTTCGATCTCGACTAACCAATCCGCGTAGGAACTGCCATGCGCGCCCGCGTTCATCGCGACACCGCCGCCCACGCATCCGGGAATACCGCAGGCGAATTCCATGCCGCCCAATCCCGCAGTCTTCAAAGCATCCAACAGTTTCGTATTCGACATCCCCGCGCCGACTTTGACGCGATTGCCATCGATGCGTATCGACCGAAATCCTTCGGAGCAAAGCCGCAATACGATCCCTCGCACGCCTCCGTCCCGGACAAGCAAATTGGTCCCCTGCCCGACGACGGTAACAGCAATGCCATTGCTACGACAATAATCCAGCACGCGAGCCAAATCCGCGCTATCTTTCGGCTCAACCCAAGCATCGGCTGGCCCGCCCAGGCCGAACGTCGTGTGCTGGCTCATCGGGACATCAAAAAGCAATCTCCCGGAGACTTGCGCTTGCAGATCACGGCATACAATGCTATCTAAATGTTCTTTTGTCGTCAGCATGCCAAAGCCTTTGGGGCGCTATTCTGAGCCAAAAGCGCTTGCTTTAACAGCGGAATGAATTTTTCCACGTCGCCGGCTCCCATGCCGACCACAATATCTCCGGGATGCAGACGACCCGCCAAGTCTGCGGCAATCTCGGAGAAATCCTGGGACGACTGCACCGCGCTATGCCCGGACAATCTAATTTTCTGCGCAAGTATTTCACTGCTAAGCCCCAAAGGGTTTGCCTCGCCGGCAGAATAAATCGGCGTGAGCACCACTTCGTCTGCCAGCTCGAATGCTCTCGCAAATTCCTCACCCCAATGGCCGACCCTAGTGAAGCGATGCGGCTGAAAAACCACCACGAGCTTTCCTGTTTTATTCTGCGCTAGCGCCTGCAAGCTCGCGCGAATTTCCGTGGGGTGATGCGCATAATCGTCTATCACACGCACGCCATGAATTTCCGCTTTGCATTCCAGTCGCCGCATCGTTCCGTGAAACTCCGCCAACCCTTTGGCAATAACACTAAAATCAAGGCCCCACGCCAACCCGATCCCGACAGCGGCCAGCGCGTTGGAAATATTATGTTTGCCCGGCACTTGCAGGACAATTTCGCCAAGCACGTCGCCATTTTTCCAGACTTCAAAAATAGTTTCATGCGGTTGCATGCGTATGTTTTGGGCACTAATCTGGGCATCGCCAGCCGCCGCAAAGGATATCGCGGGAACAGTAGCTCTTTGGGCCACGGCCACCGCAACCTTGTCCTCCGCGCTATACACAAGACAGCCACGCGGATCCAGTCCGGCAATAAATTCCCCAAATACGCCCTCTATATGCGCGAGGTCACGGTAGAAACCCATATGCTCTTCTTCTATATTCGTCAAAACCGCGAACTGCGGGCGATACAAGACAATCGTGCCATCGCTTTCGTCGGCTTCGAACACGAGTACGGGATCTTTTCCAACATGCGCGTTGGAACCCAAAGACAAATCTATGCCTCCGCTGATCAGCGTCGGATCCAATCCCCCGGCGCGCAGCATCTGAAAAATCATGTTGGTCGTAGTCGTCTTGCCGTGCATACCCGCCACAGCAATGCTGCGCTGCGTTGCGGCAATCTCGGCAAGCAACTCAGCACGATGCATGATCTTTTTCTCCGCAGCCCGAGCTGCTGACAATTCCACGTTGTCTCGAGCGATCGCGGTGGACCATACTACTAAATCAACACCCACGATATTTTCAACCGAGTGCCCCAGCATCACGGGTACACCCAATTTTTCCAAGAGCGCCACGGTCTTCGAATGAATTTTCTCAGACCCCTGCACGGAATGCCCCTGTGCATGCAGCACTTGGGCCAAAGCGCTCATGCCAATTCCCCCGATACCTATAAAATGATATTTTTTCTTTTGCATCATGCCACCGTCTTGCCATTGCGAATAATCTGTTTTGTAACTTGCAAAGCAATGGATGTTGCTGCATCGCCCTGGTAAAGTTTTTTAGCCGCGATCTGCATGCGACCGAGACGTTCGCGATCGCGCATCAAGCTGCGAATCACCGTAGAAAAAGAGGACGATGTCAATTGATCCTGCTGCAACAACAGTGCAGCGCCTTTTTCGCTCAATATCTCGGCATTGCGTTTTTGATGATCCCGTATGGCATGGGGGTAAGGGATCAACGCGGAGGCCAACCCATTGGCGATAATTTCGGCAACCGTGGAAGCCCCCGAACGGCTAACAACTAAATCGCAGGCTCCGTAACAAAGTCCCATTCTCTCAAAAAACGGCAGCGCAGCGGCGCTCCAACCCTGGCGCGCGTACAACGCTTTAACACGAACCGCGTCTTGCGGCCCCGTCAAATGAATCCATTGCAGTTGGTCTCGGAGATCCGCGAGCCTTTCGAGCGAATCCGTTACCGTCGTGTTCAAAAAGGCTGCGCCCTGGCTGCCACCCAACACCAGAACCGTAAATTTCCCGCTCTTTAAGCCGAGACCATCCAGAGATAGCGAACGCTCCGCGCGCAGCGCACAACGGCGCACGGGATTGCCCATGGCAAAAACTTTGGAAAGAGGAAATTGCGACCCCATGCCCGGAAATGCCGTGAATACTCCCTTGGACAAAAACGATAGCAGCAAGTTCGCGCGGCCGGCAACGCGGTTCTGCTCGGCAACGAATACCGGAATGCCCATGCTGCGCGCGGCGATGGCCGGCGCAAACGACGCAAATCCACCGAGCGCGACAAGCGCCTGCGGGCGAAAGTCACGGAATATCGCTCTTGCCGCTACAACGCCCGTAAACAGTTTGTGAAGAAATGTCATCGTCTGACGCAGTTGCGGCTGAGCGGCCGGTAAGACAGAATAAGCAAATTCAGAAGCTGCCAAAATGCGCGCCTCCACGGCTTTTTCGGAAATCAAAAACATGCAGCGCGATTGGGGAGATTGCTCCATAAGAGCCCGCGCGACAGCCATCCCGGGATACAAATGCCCACCGGTACCGCCGCTGGCAAAAGCCACGCGCACGCTGTCCGCAGCAATACAAGCAGGTGGGGCATGCAATATCTTTTCCTGCAGTAAAACAGCAGTTGTCATCGGGGCGCCAAAAACATTTTGTAATCCGTTTTTCCTTTCACCTTCGCCATCGTGTTCGTATCCGGTGACTGCCTCGCAATGTTCAACAGCACGCCCATGCACATCCACGTCACGAGCAAGCTTGATCCTCCGAAACTTATGAACGGCAGCGGCAACCCTTTGGTCGGCAGCGATCCCGTCACCACGCCGACATTGATGATCGCCTGCAAGCATATCATGGACACAATGCCCGATCCCAGCAGGCATCCGAATAAATCGGGGGATTTAAGCGCAACGCGCATTCCAAGAACGAGAAAAGCCATAAAGAGCAGACAAATCACGACGGTCCCAATCAGGCCCAGCTCCTCTCCGATAATGGAAAAAATAAAATCGGTGTGCGCCTCGGGTAAATAAAAAAGTTTCTGCCGGCTTTGACCCAACCCCACGCCATGAATGCCGCCGGACCCCAGCGCGATAAACGATTGAATGATTTGAAATCCTATGCCCTGAG
>CAZOWS010000271.1:0-9388 GCA_964583365.1 uncultured Actinomycetota bacterium | reverse complement strand
CCTTGATCACTGCCAATGGCTTGCGCCATCATGTTGCTAAAATCAAAAGATAGTTTTTCCTTGGGAATCATGGATTGCTTGGCTTCCTTGTGTGTTTAGAAATGAGGGACATACCCCCATTTAGCTTTTCAAATGGGGAGTGTGTCCCTCATTTCTAAATAAATCCTTATTTGCTGACAAAACGAAGGCGCAGAATGACTCCTTCGGTCAATTTATAACGCGTTGCAAAGTGGTCTTTGTTGATGGAAAGCTCTAAAAATCCGCTACTGCCGATTATTATTACCGGCTGTCCCGTAGAGGCCTGCTCGTAGGTTTTTGCTAGGACACAGGTAATTTCCTGGCCAGGCAACGTAACGATGGCAGATTGAATTTGAGAAACGCGCGGTAAAATATCCGAGGGAACATTCACGAGGCAATTCCCGAATCGGTCCACATGGAGTACCTGCGCCACGATAGTCCCATCAACCTCTTTTGTCATTTTTGGTATATCAATGGTCGTAATTTTTCCAGATCGCTTGCTCCCCAGCTGGTTGCACGGCGTCCCGCGCGCGAGATGAGCGGCAACGGGAGAAAAAATATCCCGGCCATGAAACGTATCTGAAACATGTTCCAGCCAATACCCCTTTTTATCCAAGACATAGCAATTCGAGAAGGTATGATCCACCAAGGAGAATACCCCGTTGTCCGGTCCAATAAAATAATGTCCTTGGGATTCCAATAATATCGGGTCGCGCGTTCCCCCTACGCCGGGATCAACCACAACAACATGGATGGATTCCGGCGCAAAAAAAGAATAGGACCAAGCCAGTACAAAAGCCGCCTGTACAATAGAATGATTCTTAATGTCGTGCGTGATCTCGATGGTAGTCGCCGAGGGATCGATGTTGTGTATAACACCTTTCATGACGCCTACGTACCATTCGTGCAACCCGAAGTCCGTGATAAAACTGATAGCGGCCATGGCATACCTCCTTAGGGAACGAAAGCAATCGCTTCGATTTCAACCAGAACATCTTTGGGCAGACGCGCAACCTCTATCGTGGAGCGCGCCGGATACGGGGATTTGAAATAGCGGCCATACACTTCATTGGCCTTGGCAAAATCGTTCATGTCTTTTAGGAACATCGTTGTCTTCACAACATTGTCCAGCGATGTCCCCGCATCCTGTAACAGATGCGTGAGATTTTGTAGAACCTGAACGATCTGCGTCGCAACATCCGTTCCCACGACGCTGGAGTCCTGAGGATTTATCGGGATTTGTCCGGCAGTATAAATTAAATTACCCAACCGCACCGCCTGGGAATAAGGACCCACCGCTTTCGGTGCGCGGACAGATAGAATGGTTTGTTTTGCAATCGCTGACATTGTGGCCTCCTGCAAAAGTAGAATTTCTCGGCTCAGAAGTCAAGAAGCCTCTACTAGTTAGCTTCAAAGGCATATCCGGTTGACTCTAGTTCCATCTACAATATGTAGTCGTTGTCATTTATGTGGTCATGTCATCCCCGATAAAAGCATTCGGGGATGACAAGCTATATCTTGTATGCACTAGAGTTAACCGGATATGCCTTTAGCTTCATGTCATCCTGAGCGGAGCGAAGGATCTCGTACCTAACAAGATCCTTCGCTCCGCTCAGGATGACAGCACAGGATAACTATTCAGAAGCCTTGCAGTCGCGCGCGCATTTCTTTATGATCTGTGAGCGATGAGCGAAACATCCCTGGCGGTTCAAGCAGATGGCCCAATCATTATTTTTACCTTCCTCCCTCCCGAGGGCGGACTGGCCACGCTAAAAAAATCCCTGTTGTTAGAATTCGAGAAAGCATTGAACAAGCATTCGAGCGCCAGGATTTTTATTGTTACGGGCCAAGGCAAAGGTTTCGTGTGTGGTGCAGACATCGCAGAGATGCGTTCGATGACACCGGAGCAAGCCAAAGATTTCGCTCTCACCGGTCAACGCGTGATGCGGGCGTTGGAATTGGCTCCTCAGGCCGTGATTTGCGCGATCAACGGGTACGCGCTCGGGGGTGGATGTGAATTGGCATTGGCCTGCGATATTCGCATCGCAGCGAACACGGCCAAGCTGGCTCAACCTGAGTTGGCGCTCGGGATTCCTCCCGGTTGGGCCGGGACACAGCGCTTGCCAAGGCTTATCGGATTGTCGCGCGCAAAGGAATTGATTTTGACGGGCCGAACGGTTAAGGCAGAGGAAGCATTGCAGATGGGCTTGGTGCATAGCCTCGTAGAACCCGAGCGCCTCATGGACAGCGCAATGCGCGAGGCCAAACGCTTGCTGGGCATTAGCCCCAATGCGATTGCATTAGCCAAGCGCGCATTCGCAGCCGGCGACGGAGAAAGTTTTGAGCTGGGCAGTGCGCATGAAGCCGAGTGTTTTGAAGATGCTTTCCGCCACCCCGATCAAAAAGAAGGCATGAGCGCATTTTTGGAAAAGAGAAAACCGAATTTTAATTTGAGCTAGGAGGGAATCATCCACTCAAGATTGGTAGATGCTATTCCTCCCCTTTGTAAGGGGAGGCTAGGTGGGGTAGAACGTCGGCAAAACCCGCTACCTCCCCTAACCCCTCCTTACAAAGGAGGGGAAATTCCCCTCGTTAGTCATGGGTTAAACTAGGAGTACAACAATGCTTGACTATGGACTAACCCCCGAACAACGCATGATTCGCGACCTGGCCCGGCAAATCGCCGAGGAAAAGGTCAAACCCCTGGTAACCCATTACGACGAGCTCGAGCAATTCCCCTGGGAAATCATCAAAGGCATTGCCGATTCGGATTTGTTCGGTGTTTTCGTGCCCGATGTGTATGGCGGCACCTACGGCGGCTCGGTCTCCACGGTTTTAGTCATCGAAGAGCTTAGCCGTCAATGCGCTTCTGTCGGTGTCACCTACAGCGCGGGTGCTCTTGGCGCCTACCCGATTATTCTGGATGGCGACGAGGAGCAGAAGAAAAAATATTTGCCGCGCGTTGCCAAAGGCGAATTACTTTGCGCGTTTTCCCTATCCGAATCAGGCGCGGGCAGCGATGCCTCGGCGTTGTCCACGACAGCCACCGCGAAAGATGGCGGCTATGTCTTGAACGGCACCAAGCAATGGACAACCAATGGCGGCGAAGCACAACTCTACAGTGTTTTTGCGCGCACGGAAAAGGGCGCTGGTGCGCATGGCATAACTGCGTTCATCGTCGAGAAAGGTACGCCCGGTTTTTCGTTCGGAAATAAATACTCCAAGATGGGCATTCGTGCCTCCGCGACCTGTGACCTGATTTTCGAAGATTGTTTCATCCCGAAAGAAAACGTGATCGGCAAAGTGAACGAGGGCTTCCCCGTCGCGATGCGCACTCTGGACAGGGCCCGCCCCGGCATTGCCGCGCAAGCGATCGGCATTGCCCAAGGAGCAATGGAAGCCTGCCTGAGCTACAGCGTGGAGCGCAAGCAATTCGACGTCCCGATTTGCGAATTTCAAGGATTACAATTCATGATGGCCAAAATGGCATCCAACATTGAAGCCTCTCGCGCACTCACCTATTCGGTTTGCCGCATGATAGACAACACCGGAAAAGACTTCAGCGCGTACGCGTCCATGGCCAAATTACTAGCCTCCGACATGGCCATGGCAGCAACAATTGACGCGGTACAAATTCTAGGCGGGTACGGCTACATCAAAGAATATCCAGTGGAAAAACGCTTACGCGACGCAAAGATCACGCAAGTCTACGAAGGCACCAACGAAATCCAAAAACTAGTAATAGCCCGCCATCTGCTCAAACAATACTGCAAATACGACGTAAAACCGATGCACGCATAAAAATAGGGACATACCCCCATTTAGCTTTATAAATGGGGAGTGTGTCCCTATTTTTATGCGTCTTATGCCATGAAATGCTGAAATGAGGGACACACACCCTATTTAAAAATCTAAATAGGGGTATGTCCCTCATTTCAAATGCGGCTTCGTTCCCCGTCTTTCCTTATTACGAAAAGAAAATCTCAGCGGCACGCCCGAGAACGTAAATTCTTCTCGAATCTGTCCCTCTATGTACATCAAATAATTCTTCGCCAAAAGCTTCTCATTGTTCACGAACAGCGTGAACGCGGGCGGATATGTCCCCGTTTGCGAGGCGAAGAAAATCTTGAATCTCTTGCCATGCACGATCGGAGGGGAGAGCTTTTTCTGCAATCTTTCCATGACGTTGTTGAGCGCCTTGGTGGGCACAGACTTCGCGGTTTCGCTGAGCACATGCAGCACTTCGTCCAGACATCGCTGAATATTTTTACCCTGCAACGCCGACGCGTAGACCAGCGGAACATGACGCGCGAACTGCAATTGCTTAAAAAAAGCATCCGCGTATTCGCGCGTGTCAATGTCGTGGACCAAATCCCATTTGTTGAGGCAAATCACCATCGCCTTGCCTTCCTCTTGCACGAATTCGGCGAGTTTGCGGTCTTGCTGCGTGATTCCCTCCATCGCGTCCAGCATCAAAATCACGGCGTCGCAATTGCGAATACTCGCTTTGGCGCGAGCAACACTGTAAAAATCCGGAGCGCTTGCCCATTGCTTGCTACGGCGTATGCCGGCCGTGTCGGTGAGAATGATATTTTGTCCGCCATGGTGAATCTGTATGTCCACCGAATCCCGCGTCGTGCCCGGCTTCCCATCCACGATGACGCGTTCCTCTTTGAGCAGCGCGTTCACGAACGAGGATTTGCCGACGTTGGGTTTGCCCAAAATCGCAATTTTAGAAGCAACATGAAGATTCTCTACGGTGGTATCCTCTTTCAACAGCGAGGTGACAACGTCGAGCAAATCCCCTATACCACGCCCATGCAGCGCAGAGACCGGATACACCTTGTCCACGCCCAGATTATAGAAATTGCCAACATCCATATCAAACTCGCTCGTGTCCACCTTGTTGCAGACAACCAAGACAGGCTTCGTCGCGCGCCGCAATTTGTTGTGAATATCGCTATCCAGAGACGACACGCCCTCCACATCCACGACCAAGAGAATCACATCGGCCTCAACAAGAGCAAATTCAAGCTGCTTCTGTATTTGCTGCTGCATGCCGTCTTTCGCATTCAGCTCGATGCCGCCCGTATCAATGAGCTTGAAATGCCCGCCTCTCCATCGCACGACACCCTCGATGCGATCGCGCGTAACGCCAGGCGTCGGATCCACGATAGAAATTCGACGGCCAACCAAGCGATTGAACAGCGAGGATTTTCCAACATTCGGTCTTCCAACAATAGCAACGGTGTTCATGCGGATGGCCTGGCTGTGGGCGCATCGCTAAACTGCCTACACCCTTCGCGTATGTACATCACGCCAGAAGCCACGGTGAGCAGCCCCGCAAGACGCCATACGTATTGCGGATGCCCAAGCCCTGTCAATATCCACAGAACGGTCGCCATCTGCGCCACCGTCGTAGCCTTGCCCATCAGGCTCGGGGCGATTTTGACCTTGCCTTGAAGCAAATGAAGCAGCAGCGCCCCAAGTACAATGATAATATCTCGGCTCAAAACCGTGATCACGAACCACAGTGGCAACTGAATCAAATGGGTTTGAAGCGACAAAATTATAATACCCGTCAATAACAGCAATTTGTCGGCAATAGGGTCCAATATCTTACCGAGCTCAGTGATTTGATGGGTCACTCTAGCCACAAAACCATCCACGGCGTCGGTAATGACGGCAAAAAGAAATATGCCTACCGCGATCCAACGATAGATTTCACCTTCTCCTATCGGAAAACGATTGTATTTGAGAACCATCTCGGCAAAAAAAGGAATCAGGACAATACGAAATATCGTGATTTTATTGGCTAGGTTCAAGCTGCATCCTCTCCGCGGCAGCCCGCAAACGCTTCAGACAGACATCGCGACCCAAAAGCGCCATCGTATCGAACAACCCCGCTCCCACGGCTTTTCCCGTCAACGCCACGCGCATTGCCTGCACTACCGGTGTAGTCTTACGTTTAAATTCTTCGGCAAGACCGCGCGTGATCTTTTCCAGCTCTGGGGCATGGAAGGATTTTTCGTCCTCGAGCAAACTGCAAAGCCTCGCAAAAACAGGAATATTTTCTTTTTTGAGAACATGGGTTGCGAGGGCTTTTTCATCAAAAACAATTTGCTCTTGAAAGAAACAAGCGCCTAATCCCAGAATATCCTTGAGTACATGCAGGCGTTCCTTCAACAAACAGGCCACCGCGCGCACCTTTTCGGCTGTGCCATCAGCGGGAAGCAACCCTTCGGCAGCTAAAAATGGCGTAACTTCCTGTACCAATTTTTCGGGGGAGAGCTTTTTGATATACTGCGCATTCATCCATTGCAATTTTTCGCCTGAAAACACCGCACCCTTTCGGCTCACCTGCTTCAAGTCAAATGCGGCCACCAACTCCTCCAAGCTGAATATTTCCTTATCCGAGCCCGACGACCAACCCAAGAGCACCAAATAATTTAGCAAAGCCTCGGGCAAATAGCCGTCCTGCTTGTAACTGGCCACTGCAGTTGCCCCATGACGTTTCGAAAGACGCGATCGGTCGGGCCCAAGAATTAAAGGCACATGGGCAAATTGAGGCACGGACAATTCCATCGCCTCGTAGAGGGCTATTTGCTTGGGCGTGTTGGAGAGATGGTCTTCGCCACGAATGACGGGATTGATGCGCATCTCGGCGTCGTCCACCACGCAGGCAAAATTGTATGCGGGATTGCCGTCCGACTTGATAAGCACTTGATCTTTTAATAATTCGCTGTCAAATTCCACGCGCCCGTAAATGAGATCTTCCACGACAATGCGCTTGGAAGGCATCTTGAAAATGATTGCTTCGCCACCGCCCTTTTCGGGGTCCGTGACTTTATGCGCGAGTCCGCGCTCCACGAGCTTCTCGGCAGCTTGTCGGTAAATCGGAAATCGCGCCGACTGATAGATCGGCCCCTCGTCCCAGGAAAGCCCCATCCATTTCACGGAATCCAGAATTTCCTGCACCGACTCCTGCGTCGATCGCTGCGCGTCCGTGTCTTCTATACGAAGGATAAATTTGCCGCCATGATGCTTGGCGTAAAGCCAATTGAACAGCGCGGTCCGAGCGCCTCCGACATGCAGCGATCCCGTAGGGCTGGGGGCAAAACGAACTCTCACGGGTAAGGAAGACATGGTTGGAATTACGCCCGGTTTATACAGCCGCGGTGGATCAAAGTTCGAATCCCGCGCGAAGTGCCTTGAGATTGATATCCAGCAATTTTTTCTTTCGTTCGGGCAAAAAGGCCACGAGCGCTTGTTCCACCTGGGGCAACGTATAAATTGGTTTTCTCGCGATCAGCGCCCCGAGAATCACCATGTTCGCAACCCGAATGTCGCCTAAATCATCCGCCAATTGCGTAGCCGGAACATCCAGCATATCTATGTCCGTACGCGCCGGGCGCGTGTCCACAAGAGAAGAATTCATGACCAACAAACCACCCTCGCGCAATTTCGGCGTGAATTTATCGGTTGCAAGGCTGTTCATCGTGATGACGATCGAAGGCCTATCCACCACGGGTGATGCCACTGGTTCGTCGGCCAGCACTACGTGGCAATGCGCAGTTCCGCCGCGCACCTCGGCGCCGTACGACGGCATGAACGTAATTTGCAGCCCGTTATGCATACCGGTAAATGCCAAAAGTTTCCCGCAAAACAGAATGCCCTGTCCGCCAAACCCAGCCAAAATAAATTCTTCGCGCATTATTCTACCGTTTTTTATCCCTCCCCTTTGTAAGGGGAGGTTAGGTGGGGTAGCGTCTACAATGTACTCTACCCCCCTTTGTCCCCCCTTACAAAGGGGGGAGAAGCATTCTTTTACGCCGCCGGAGCCACAACTGGGGGCGGTTTCGTCATGTCCTTGAATTCTCCGAGCGGGAAATGTTTGGTTAGCGTCGCGCCAATGTAATCGTTGGAAGCCACCGGCGACATACCCCAATACGTGGGGCAGCCCGAGAGAATTTCCACGAACGAGAAGCCATGCCCATCGATCTGCGTCTGAAAAGCCTTGCGAATCAATTTCTTTGCCTGAATGACACTCTTGGCATCATGCACCGACCCGCGTGCCACGTATTTCACCCCCGCGAGAGGCGCTAACATTTCGCACATTTTCATCGGCTCGCCAAATTGTTCCGCCTGCCTGCCGAACGGCGTGGTAAGTGTCTTTTGGCCTATAAGCGTGGTCGGCGCCATTTGTCCGCCTGTCATGCCATAGACCGTGTTATTGACGAACACAACCGTGATCTTTTCTCCTCGATTGGCCGTATGAATAATTTCCGACATGCCGATCGCCGCTAAATCCCCATCCCCCTGATAGCTGAACACAATCGCGTTGGGATTCGCCCTTTTGATACCTGCAGCCACCACCGGCGTGCGCCCATGGGGCGCTTCACTGACGTCAAAATTCCAATATTCGTAGGCCACGACCGCACACCCAACGGGCGCCACACCTATCACGCGCTCGCGCACGTTGAATTCATCGAACACCTCGGCCATCAAGCGATGAATCACTCCGTGTCCGCAACCCGCGCAATAATGCGTGTGAGCCTTAGACAAACTCGGCGTTATCTCGAATACTTTTTTCATGGTCTAACCTCCTCAGTTATCCCTCCCCTTTGTAAGGAGCAAGCGAAGCGCGCTAGAAACAAAGTGGGGTAGAATCTGTTGGCACTATATTCTTCTCTGCTATCTGCATCCTAATGTTCGCTAGCACTTCCTCCACGGTCAGCACTTCACCGCCGCCGCGGCCAAAAAATCTAACATCGCATTTTCCATTCAACGCGAGGCGCACGTCATCCACCATCTGTCCATAACTCATCTCCACCGCGAGCACCGTTGTCTTGGGCGTAGTCAAATCGCGCAGCGCCTGCTCGGGAAAAGGCCAGAGACTAATCGGACGCATCAAACCCACGCGATAGCCCTCTTTGTGCAATGTCGCCATCGCCGCGCGGCACAAGCGGCTGGACGTTCCGTACGCGACCAAAAGCAAATCCGCGCCATCCGCATGGTAATTTTCCCAGCGGCATTCGCTCTCGCGAACCTTTTTATATTTTTCCTGCAGGCGATTGTTGTGGTTTTCCAGAGCCTTTTCTTCCAAATACAGCGAGCGAATCACGTTGGGCTTTCTATCCTTACAACCGGTCAAGGCCCAGGTCTTCGCAGGGACTTCGATGATTTCTTTGCGCGATATTTCCGTGGGCTCCATCATCTGTGCCATCACGCCATCGCATAGCAGCATGACCGGATTGCGATATTTATCGGCCAAATCAAAAGCGACAAACGTGAGATCGGCCATTTCCTGCACGGAATTCGGGCCTAGCACGATAGTGTGATAATCCCCGTGCCCGCCGCCGCGCGTGGC
>CAZOWS010000270.1:0-2658 GCA_964583365.1 uncultured Actinomycetota bacterium | reverse complement strand
CCGGCATAAAACCCGCCGGGACAATTTGCGCGCCTGCTCCATAGACACTCTGTAATATGCTTTTTAGTGGCTTTTCAACGAAAAGCGAGCCCCCAAAAAATAATACCTCTTGCCCCCTTCCTCGCTATTCAACGATGAGTTGTGATGCTAAAAAGTTTTTACGCCTTAGCCATGTCGTGATAATTTAAGTTCCCAGAGAAGGCATATCCGGTTAACTCTAGTGCATACAAGATATAGCAAGATATAGCTTGTCATCCCCGAATGCTTTTATCGGGGATCCAGGCATTAGGCTTATGGATCCCCGATAAAAGCATTCGGGGATGACATGACCACATAAATGACAACGACTACATATTGTAGATGGAACTAGAGTCAACCGGATATGCCTTTCCCAGAGAGTGTGGGGTAAAATTGACCCATTGCGTTAACAAAAAACATTCTTTGCTAAGGTAATGCCGAACATGATAGCTTTTTCTAATTCCTGCAAATACATTGCGGGGGCTTAGTACAATTTATTCTCCAGAATAGTTTGAAAGGTTTTTTGCATAATGAATGAATACGACATAATCGTGGTTGGTGGAGGGCATGCTGGATGTGAGGCGGCTTTGGCGGCTGCGCGCATGGGCAGGAAAACTCTGTTGCTTACCATGTCTCGCGATGCCATTGCGCGCATGTCTTGTAACCCGGCCATAGGTGGGCTGGCTAAGGGGCATCTCGTGCGCGAGATTGATGCTCTGGGCGGTGAAATGGGTAAGATCGCCGATCGCACGGGTATTCAATTTCGCATGCTCAATCGTAGCAAAGGTCCCGCTGTGTGGGGGCCGCGAGCACAATCAGATAAGTTAGCTTATGCCAATGCTATGCAGAAAGTTATTCAGACTCAAGATGAACTCGATATTTGCGAGGATTCAGCTGAAGAACTCCTGATACGAGATGGCAAAGTCTATGGTTTGCGCTGCAAAAGTGGCGAACAGTTATTGTGCAAAGTGTTGATACTTACCACGGGCACATTTTTGCGAGCTGTTATGCATACCGGTTTCAATACGGAAGAAGGAGGAAGGGTTGGTGAAAAGGCCGCAGCAGGCTTGTCCCATAGCCTTTCAGATTTAGGACTGGAGCTTGGAAGACTTAAGACGGGCACTCCTCCGCGACTGGCGCGCGATTCCATAGATTTCTCCAAGACCGAAATGCAGCATGGCGACGACGAACCTTTTTACTTTTCCTATGAAAGCAATTCTTGGCCCATGCCACAGGTACCTTGCTATATAACTTATACGAATCAAGATACGCATCAGGTGATTCGGGATAATTTGCATCAGTCCCCTCTCTACTCTGGAAAAATCAAAGGCATTGGTCCGCGCTATTGCCCATCCATTGAAGACAAAGTCGTTCGTTTCGCAGATAAGCTGCGTCATCAGATTTTCCTTGAGCCCGAAGGTATTGATAGCCGGGAGATATACGTCAATGGATCTTCAACAAGCCTGCCCGCCGATGTGCAGGAGAAAATCATGAGGACTATACCCGGATTGGAAAACATGATTATGCTGAGGGCCGGGTATGCGGTTGAATACGATTTCGTTCTCACGTATCAGACTTCCCCAAGCATGCAATGCAAGAAGATTGAGAATCTTTTTCTAGCCGGTCAGATAAACGGTACATCCGGCTATGAAGAGGCCGCTGCACAAGGTTTAATGGCGGGAATAAACGCTTGTCATAAAATAGATGGGAAAGAACCTTTTATTCTCAGTCGAGATGAAGCCTATATCGGCGTTCTTATTGATGATTTAGTGACAAAATGTCCGAGAGAACCCTATCGCATGTTTACCTCCAGGGCAGAATACCGTCTTCTCTTGAGGCAGGACAATGCCGACATGCGCCTTACGCCCTATGGTTTTGAGCTGGGTCTCATATCCAGGGAAAGGAATGAGCGATTCCAGGTTAAAAGGGATAGAATTGGCGAAGAGATCAAAAGGCTTAAAGGCTCGTATAAAGGAGGCAAGAGCTTGGCTGAATTGCTAAGGCAGCCAGAGATGCATTACAATGATGTAATCCCTGAAAACGATAGATACAAGGAAGGCTCCTTTCAAATCGAAGCTGAGATCAAATACGAAGGCTACATCGGGCGACAGCAAGAGCAAGTTGCAAAGGCCAAAAGACTTGAGGACAAAAAGATTCCCGAGTGGGTTGATTATAATCAAATAATGTCCCTAAAAACGGAGGCTAAGCGAAGGCTAACAGAAGTTAAGCCTGTATCCCTTGGGCAGGCCTCTAGAATAGCTGGTGTTACCCCCGCTGACGTTAGTTTGCTCTTAGTCTGGATTCAAAAGGGCAACCGTCAAAATGTTCCACGTGGAACATTGCACATTTAAGTAAGGGGCCAGTTACGGCAGAAGGCATATCCGGTTAACTCTAGTGCATACAAGATATAGCTTGTCATCCCCGAATGCTTTTATCGGGGATGACATAACCACATAAATGACAACGACTACATATAGATGGAACTAGAGTCAACGGGATATGCCTTTACGGCAGAGTAATGTCATCCTGATGAGCGTTAGCGACGAAGGAGCAAGCGAAGCGCGGTAGAAACTATGGAAATCGAGATCCTTCGCGTTGCTCAGTATGACAGTACCCCGGTAACTGAGAAGTTGTGAAATA
>CAZOWS010000269.1:0-8967 GCA_964583365.1 uncultured Actinomycetota bacterium | reverse complement strand
TTAGCCCAAAAAGGCTTGTTGGATTTACGTTCGAAAACCTTCATCGTACTGCGAAGGCTCAACAAAATCCACATTTGACAGTAGGTAAAATACATTAAAATCGCAATGCCAAAATTCTCCAGCGTGACTTCGGATGTCTCTTCGAACGTCAATGTCGCGAGTATGGAAATGATAAAAAGCGAGAACCCCAAAAACCAGGTCAAATACAAAGGACCCGCGATAGTCAGCCGGGTAAATCCCAAGAGACCGGATAGAAACAACACATCCGAAAGAACAAGCGTCCACAACATGATCGTGTAAATACTCACCATGTACAGGATGAACCGCACCGTCTTCAATCGCAGGCGTGAGGGACGAAAATATTTCTTGATGATGTATTGATTGCCCGCCACCCAACGCAGCCGCTGCCGGAACCAGACCGACCAGATTTCCGGCTCTTGCTCCCACGTGATCGCAAAGGGATTAAAACTAACCTCCCACCCTTTTTGGCGCAACTGTATCGTGAGCTCGGCGTCCTCGGCGAGAGCATTCACGTCCCACCCGCCCAAGCTCTCGATCACCGATTTTCGCATGACAAAATTGGTTCCCGGGATCATCGCGAAACGATGCAAATGCCAGCGGCCGGCCTGCACCATCCACTGATGCGAGATAAATTCCAAATTGATGAAGCGCGTCAACAGATTGCGCTTTCTATTTTGCGTGCGCACCTTGCCGCACACGGCCCCCAGCTTCGGATCCGATTCGAGCTCCGCGACCAGATATTTGAGCGCGGACGGTTCGGGGCTATTGTCCGCGTCGTAGACGCAAATCACTTCCCCGGTCGCACGCTTCATCGCAAGATTCAGCGCGAGCGCCTTGCCTTTGCCACCCTCCCCCTTGGGCACGTGAAACGGCTGAATGCGCGCGTATTGCTCCGCGAAACGATCCACAATAGCGCGCGTCCCATCCGACGAATTGTCGTTGATCGGGATGATTTGCAATTTGTCGCGCGGATAATCCAGATCCAGCATCGCGTTGAGCGTTCTCTCGATCACCATTTCCTCGTTGTGCGCCGGGATCAGTATCGTGACGGTGGGATAGCGTTGCAAAAGCCCCAAGTTCGTCATCAACCGTGCCCGTCCCTTGAGAAAAAAATCGTACGCGGCGATGAGCAGGAACGAGTGATAAAACAAAATCGCCCACATCGAGACAATGGAAAACAGAAAAAAGAAATCCAAATATTCATGCGTGATCATGGGTTATTTTTCGCCGTCCCCTTTTCTAAAATGACTTTTGTGATGCGAGGTGCGCGTTAAGAGAATAGCCAGCACGCGCAAAAAAAGATAGGCGGTCACGAGAAAAAGACCCCATATCATCCAGCGCTGCGCTGTTTCCAAGCGGCTTCCCGTATGGCCCAGGAGAATGCTTCGGAAATACTCGATCAATTTTTTTTGCGCGGGCGGTAGATTTTTTAGTTTTTCTACGACAAAGAATCTTTCTGTTTTATTCGGTACGGAGACAATCGCTGATCCTTGAATGCTCTGTTTGGACCAATCGCCCTCGAGCGGTCGACACTGATAATCCATCAAAAACGAGTGCAGCCACTCCGCGTCCATCGGGATCTCCAACAAGCGCGCGTCTGCCACAGAAGGCGTGATGCGCCTGGCGGGTTCCATGAACGGGTACGGCTCGGTCGCAAGACCGGAGAACAAGAAGGTGTTTTCACCCGTCACCACCGAGGGTATGTCCCTTAAATCAAAGGGCTCGAAACCTAGCTTTTTCAAACCCGCTATCGTTGTCATCAGATATTGGGGATCGTAATACGGGTGATAAAACATCCCGACCACCGCGTCGCGTAAAACCAAATAATCTTGGGCCTTCGCCAATTTCTTGGGTATGTCCTCCCCTGTCTCCAAATTGATGTAGCCAAGGTTTTCGGGGATGATGGTCTGGCCGTACACGTCGCGCACGATAAAGGGAAACGATTGGCTGATCTTATACGAGGCATTGCTCAATTGTCGCGCTTCCACGGCCGTGGAAAAATGCTGCGCGATAACCCGATACGCCTGATCGGATGCCGAATAATGCGGCGTCTCCCAGGCTAGCGGGTAGAGACCAAGCTGGGTGAGTTCGCGGATACCGCTATTCATTTTGTCGTGAACAGTCGCGTCCGTGTACTCCGCTATCGGCCGATCGCGCGGCACATCCCAAAATTCATGGCCTTCCCCCGACTCAAACTCCCACTGATGCGTGTACCCGTGCATGACGATGCTGCCTCCTCGCGCCGCACACTCTTTGAGCGCCTCGACCAAATGATGCTTTTTGGCCAACTTGACTTCTTTTTTTTTCTTGGGATCCCGGTATACGGGTATCACGCTCAGCATGAATGGGACTTTTTCTTTTTCCAAGGCTATGGCAAAGCGCCGTAGCTTGTTAGGATCGCGCATCGGATGAATGTCTTCAATGCGAACGAAAAACTTTTTCTTGGCTTCGTGAGGGATTTCCAACACATCGTGCAGCAGATCGCAAAAAACGAGATTCGAAGTGCCACCAGCCACAGAATCGGCAAAATACCACAGATTCTTGGCGTGAACGCAAAACGGCGTAATACCCAAATCACTTTTTAGAACACCTTCGGTATGCGCTATGTCCCAATTCCGGACAACGATCGGATATACTTGCTCGTAGTCCATGCGAGATAGATTGCGCTCTTCATAGAGAATCGTCTCAAAACCACCGCGCAAGGGCAGCACATCGAATGCATACAAGTCCTTGTGTTTGGCAAGCAGAGCTTCGATATTGTGACGAAGCCAAACAACGGTGGTCTTGGGATGCCTGGGAACATCCGCGATCAGCGATGCGGGTAAATCCTTGCGCACCCTCTCCCCGAGATACAACACAACATCGTATTGCGCCATCAAGCCGCCGTAATACTTCTCGACAGGCACATGCGCGATTTGCGGGGAAAAATGTCCGAGAACGTTTGTCACACGAATCACGTTGAGCGGCAACCCATTCACACCCACCTTGTCTTTCTCTAATGGCGCGTCGTAGAGAAACAACAGCGTGAAAGGCCCCGTGCGCGCAATCGCTTGCGACTCGAGCGCAAAACTTAAACCTAGGATCAGCAGGAAGACAGGGAATACCCTGTTAACAAATGGATTGATTGTATTTGTCTTTTTTTTGCATTTTGTGAAAGTTATAATAGGAAGCGCGGGGCAGCCCATTGAAATCAAAAACCGCAGGGGTCCCACGGGGGCTTTCGTTAGACGCCAAAGCCAGGATATTACAGAGCGTCTATGGAGATGGGTGCGGTTTTTGATTTCAATGGGCTGCCCCGCGACAGGACCCGCTGCGCGGATAGGAATTCGGCTCAATTTTTTTTGTCTTCGAGGGCGTTGCGAACGGATACCAACTTTGATTCGGCGGCCTTGAGCAGCCCCGGGGCATTTTCTGCATCTTCGGGAAATCGCGCGATCGCGCTTACCAATTGAATTTCCGTTTTGATGAATCGGCCCCGATACTCCATGTCCACGTGCAACAGGTCTTTGGTAATACGGTTCAAAATGTTGTGCGTGTGATCCAAGTCAGCATCCACGATGATCAGTCCATGCTGCGTGCCCTCCAGACGACCTTTGCGATCGATGTCACGCGTATTACGCGCGATGCACTGCGATATTTTTTGCGAAACCTGCGTGGGAGCATCGGCCCCGAGCGACTGCTGCACCTTTTCGATATTGAACGCATCCATCAACACAAGTGAGAAAGAGGAGAGCGAGCGTCTGGACCGCGAGCACTCTTCGTTCAATCCTTGTTCCAATGTGCTGCGATCCCCGACCATGCCCAGTTGCCCGCTCGTGATCAACGACTCCAATTGGCGGTGGAAACGCGAAAACATCCTTTCCACGAATGTCGCCGCGTCGCCGAGAAATCCCCCAACAACAGCGCCGGCGGGCAAGACCACGAACCAAACCATTTCATGCCAGCCGATATCCGCGCGCATTTGCTTGACGAACGTAATCGTGAAAAAATATCCGCCGTAAATGAGCACGCCAACCAACGAAAACACAAGACTGCTGGCCATACCAAGCCAGACCGCTAAGATCATCAACAACTGCATCATCGAGACAGCGAAATAGTCCTCCATGCCTGCCCTGTTCAGAGATAGCACGTACGCCGATATCCCCAGCGTGAAGAGCAAAACCAACGTCGTCCCAAACTTGATCTTCGTTCCATAGTTGCGAATCATGCGAGTTCCCCCGTGTCCTTATTTCTTGCTTCGTTGAATGGCGAATATCAGCGTGCGCGGCAAGGACGTAATGTCCATGTGACCCTTGACGAGAAAGTCCTGCGCACCATGGGACACGGCCTTGGCGCCCATCTCCTCATCCCCCATACCCGTCAACACGACGATCGGCACGAGCGGCGCAGCAGCATAAATCTTTTCGAATGTCGCGAAACCCGTGGAGTCGGGCAAGCCCAAATCCAGCAAGATGACGTCCATAGCGCCTTTGGCGATATGCTCAAGCGCCAGCGACAATCGGTCCGCGTACTCGACAGCAAACTCCACGGTCTCGGCCTCCATCAAGGCCGAACGAATAATATTGGCAACGCCCAATTGATCTTCAATCAACAACACGCGTATCTTTTTTTTCGCCATCGTCATGCCCCCGTCTCTTAATTGTCCAAAAATTCCCTCAGCATCAGCAAAAGTTCATCCGGCAAAAATGGCTTGGGAATAAATCTCGTCTTTTTTTCGTCCAACCCCATGTTCTTCAACAGATTTTCCTTCGTGTAGGCCGACATGAAAAGAACTTTCATCTTGGGTTTTAGCTTGCGAATCTTCTGGGCCAATTCCTTGCCGTTCATTTTCGGCATCACCATGTCGGTAAGAACCAAATCCACTTTCTTTTTTGCGGGGAGTTTTTTGAATGTCTCGAGAGCCTGAAAACCGTCCGCCGCGTGGATCACGCGATAGCCATTCTCCTGGAGAATATTCGTGATGAAACGGCGCACCGAGCTAAAATCCTCCGCAACCAAAATAGTTTCACTGCCCTTAAGCGACGTCACCGGCCTTGTGCACGCAACCGCAGTGACCTCGGCGCGGACCACAGGAAAATACATTTTAACCGTCGTGCCTTTCCCTACAGCACTCTCCAACACCATATGGGCGCCGGTTTGCTTGATGATGCCAAACACGCTAGCCAGACCCAGTCCCGTACCGCTGCCTTTTTCCTTGGTGGTAAAAAAGGGTTCGAATGCGCGTTTCTTGACTTCCTCGGTCATGCCATGACCGCTATCACGCACCGACACGAGAACGAAGTCTCCGGGAGACCCATCCACGGCGGGAACATTCTTCGTCTCGATGACGAGGGAACCCTTCTCGGGCATAGCGTAGGCGGAATTGAGAACGAGATTCATGATGCAGCGTTCGATTTGTACGGGATCGGCTCGCAAATGCGAATCCTTGGCCGAAGGAAGAATGACCAATTCAATGCCACCTCGCAAAACACTACGAATCATCTTTTCCAATCGCAAGATGAGATCGTTGATCTCTATCGTTTTAGATATCGTCATCTGACCACGCGCAAAATCCAGCAATTTCATGGTCAGGCTCGCGGCGCTATCGCCGGCTTCTTTGATACCGGCAACGTAAGACCCTAAAGAGCCTTCGGCTGGAATTTTTTTAGCCAATAAGTCTGCTCCGCCGCGAATGACCAGCAAAAGATTGTTGAGGTCATGCGCAAGGCCTCCTGCCAATGTCCCGATGGCTTCCATCTTCTCGACATTCTGGAGTTTCTTTTCCAGTGCAACACGCTCCAAAGAGTGGCGAATAAGCCGCGGGAGCATCTTGCTGTCAAATTCCACTTTCATCACGTAGTCTTGGGCGCCTTTGCGAATCGCTTGAATCGCCAAATCCTCGTCCAGATTCCCGGACATGATGACTATTGGAACAGAACCCGCCTGCGGCTGGATTTTTAAGAACGTGTCGAACCCCTTGCTGTCGGGGAGATTGAGGTCCAAGAGAATGATATCTGTTTTTCCCTCTTTGAGATGATCCAGTGCGGCCTGCAGCGTGCCGGCCACGGAAACTTCGAATCGGGAAAGGCTATCATGCTGAAGTCTGGCGCTGAAAATAACAGCCAAATCCTCTTCGTCTTCTACGAGCAGGACTTGAACTGGCTGGATTGATTCATCGAGAGACAAAAACTCCTCGCTCATGACCGGCTGCCCCCGACTTTTTGTTCATACAAAACAAAGGACAACAGAGCATTCAGATGGTCGAACGAATGCCCGCCATCAGGGGTCAAAGACCCTTCCCATAGGGACTGCTTGGGGCCAGAGGCCAATTCTAAGATGCGTGTTCTCATTTGTTTTGCAAAGCCAAGTTCGTTCGTCAACAGGGCCAAGCGCATCGCCAGCGCATAAACCGCGACGCTTTCATAGGCGACCACCGGTTTTCCGGATTGTTGATCGTATCGGCCGCAGATTTTAGCGTTCTTAGTCCATTCTGTCTTTAGGAATCCTGGCAACGGGCCCGCGTCCTCGGACCTTTCTGCCAAGTGAATCGCGCAAAGCAGCGAATTGATTAAATTGCTCTCCACGTTGTAGTAGCGCTGCGCGTTCACGTCGAATTTGTCGTAAAACAAGCCATTGGGCAAGCGTCCGCCGCGCAGCACCACTAGCGATATTTCGTAGATATGTTTCCATTCAACATCCTTCTGAGCAAGCAAATACATGGCTTCCAAGTCGATATAGGATAAGTCCATGATCGCCCCGCGTTGCAAATCCGTGCCCAGGATGGATTGATGCAACAGATGGCCGTTGCTTACCGCATGCGCCTTCATCGCGCGCGCGAGTTGCAGCGCCAGTGTTTCGTAATCAGGGATTTTCCATTTACCGGCCGCTCCCAACAGCGCGCGTATCGCGCGCAAGTCATCGATGGTGGCGCTATACGGAGTCGCATGAACCGTTTCATCCCCCAGGATTTCTAAACGCCAGGAGAGCGTCCCGTTCAACAACAGGAAATGTTTTTTCAGAACCGCGACCTGCTCGGCAAATTTCTCCTTGTTGTCAGAAAGCTCGAGTATCGTGAGCCACAGGCTGATCGTCTCGGAAAGCGATTCGCGCGCATAGCCGGCATTGCCTGGAATTTTCGCGGCGTTGAAGGGATATGTTTCTGGGAGTCCCGCGGAATCCATCAGCTTGTCATCAATAAAAACGAAAGCTGCTTGTACGGGGAGTAACAACACCGGAGACTTCGGCACGCGATGGCGCACCATGAAAAACACCCCGACCGATGCAAGGACAAGAAGTATCAGAAGGCAAACGCTATATTTTTTATTAATTCTCGATCTCGCTGTTGTAAGATGTCTTCATAAGACCTCAGTTACGGTGGGGTAATGTCATCCTGAGGAGCGCAGCGACGAAGGATCTAGAGTGGAAATCAAGATCCTTCGCTTTGCTCAGGATGACAGTTGGCTTCCGCGACTGATCGCTTACTATTGATGCTACATTAATATGTTCACATGGAAGGTGCCATGAAAAAATTATTTGGAACAGACGGCGTGCGCGGGATGGCCAATGTCGAACCTTTGACCGCCGAGACAACGCTCAAGATAGGCCGCGCTGCCGGCTACTTATTCAAGCAAGATCTAGCGAGAAATCGCATCGTGATAGGAAAGGACACGCGACTTTCCGGTTACATGCTGGAGAGCGCGTTGACCTCGGGCATATGCTCGATGGGCATGGACGTTGTCTTGGTCGGTCCCTTGCCAACACCCGGCATAGCCTTTTTAACCACCAGCTTGCGGGCAAGCGCGGGCATCATGATCTCGGCGTCGCATAACACCTACGAAGACAATGGCATTAAGATTTTTTCGCCGTCCGGACACAAACTCCCCGATGCCATGGAAAGGCAAATCGAGGAGCTCATCGCCTCCGGCAAACTCGACGTGCTGCGTCCAACGGCAGCCCATGTCGGCAAAGCCCATCGCGACGATGATGCGATCGGGCGATACGTGGAGTTCATCAAAAATTCTTTTCCCAAAGGCATGACGCTCGACGGAATGCGCATAGTCTTGGATTGCGCCAACGGCGCAGCGTACGCGGTAGCCCCCAAGGTCTTTCACGAGCTCGGTGCAGAGCTCACGGTGCTCAACGATAAACCGGACGGCACCAACATCAATAGGAATTGCGGGGCCACGCACCCGGATATTATCTGCAACGCCGTATCGGACAACAAAGCAGATGTTGGGATTTCGTTGGACGGCGATGCAGATCGCTTGATCATGGCCGATGAAAAGGGAAATGTGGTGGATGGCGATGGGACATTGGCTATCTGTGCTCTGGATTTGCTGCGCGAGAATAAACTCAGAAATCGGACTCTAGTGGGAACTCTGATGAGCAACCTGGGCTTGGAGATAGCCATGACCGAGGCTGGCGCCACGTTGGTCCGCACGGCAGTCGGCGATCGCTACGTGCTGGAAGAAATGATACGAGGCGATTTCAATCTTGGTGGCGAGCAATCCGGACACGTGATATTTCGAGACTACACCACCACCGGCGACGGCCTAATCAGCGCGCTTCAAGTTTTGGCCGTAATGAGAAAAACAGGAAAACCACTGTCTGCATTGAGCACGTGCATGCGCCGCATGCCGCAGGTGCTATGCAACGTGCGCGTAAAAGAAAAGATTCCGTTCGACAAGATGCCGGATATTCTACAGGCTCAAGAGTGCGTCATAAAGAAACTCGGTTCTAAGGGAAGGCTGCTGCTGCGTTACTCGGGCACCGAAAACATTGCACGGGTCATGCTGGAGGGAACCGATCAAAACACCATCAACAAATTGGCAAAAGATTTGGCCAACGTAATTCAGAAAAATATCGGCATTCCCACCTAGGACCCGTCAATAAATAACCTATACATCTTGCATCCCATCTTCCGGTCATCTTTGAACGCGCCTCAATCGACAAAACCTCAAAATAGCT
>CAZOWS010000268.1:0-4549 GCA_964583365.1 uncultured Actinomycetota bacterium | reverse complement strand
AACCACGGGGGATTGTAATCCATGGCCTCGGCAAATAAGAGCGTCACATCCGAGACAATGTCGTGAATCTGCTTGTTTTGTATGCCCTCCGTGACCTTGAACAATGTATCGCGCGCATCCTCAAGTCTTTTTTGATAGGCTTGATCGTCTGCGCAATCCGACCTCCTGAAGCAAAAGGCATTCATCAAATATCTCGAGATGCGACCGCTCAATATTGTCTTGGCCTTTGCATCCAGGTTTTTTTCGAATTTGCAATGCTCGAGGCTTTCCAAGAGAAGTTTTGCCTCCTCCACGGTTGCGGGAGGCTTAATTGCCTCGGAATGCTCCCGATGCATGATGCGCGCGAGAGGTCTCGCAATATCCCCTACTTCAAATTTTTCTTTCAGCACGTAGGAAAGAAATTCCTCAAACTCCACGGGGGCCGCGCGGAATAAGGGAAACAATGCCTGCAAATGATGTTCGCGCATAAGATTTTCCAGATGCTTTTCGAACAACATGTCTTGAGGGGTCATCACGATGCCAGACTCCGGCTCAAAGTGCCAGGACACCAAGGGAAGGCGTTTGTTGCCTCGATCGTCCCGACGAATGTCCTGCGTGATCAAATCAAATTCGTAGGCATTGAGTGTCCAGCCGACCTCTGCGTCGAATTCGTATTCCATGCTCAAGGGCGTATCTTTCAACCCGACATCCAGAACATAGCTGCGACCATCCTCAGGGATAAGACCGGTGGGCAGCGCAATGGTTTTGTCCGCGCCGCTGATGGTGTAAAAATTCTTGGGATGCTGCGTTTTGTCCTGATAGTGATCCGCTCCGAGCACGGTCAGTATCTGTCCCAAGCATTCTTCTCGTTCGGCGCGTTCGCCTTGTCTCCGCGCAAAGAGCGTCCCTCGAATTTCATCGGACAGCGTCGTGCCATACTCTGTTTTGCTTCTGCGCTGTTGCGGCAATCGGCAGAGAAAATCCTCTCCCGCAGCCGTGATTTCCATCCCATGTAGCTCTATCTGTTGCTCCAGATTTTGTACGCGCTTGGCCTTTACACTTTGGGCAATGAGGCTTGCCAACAGCGCTTGCTTTCCGCGCTTTGTCAATTCCGCCCAAATGTCTCTATGCAACCAGATTTTGTCTGGATCCGTGATATCAACCCAACCGGGCGCCGCTGTGTCCAAGCCCCATATCAATCCAACACGCTTTACTTTTAGAAGCGCTTCGGCCTCGGCGTCGGAGCAATTCAAAAACTCCGCAAGAGTTGCACGGACATTTTGGAAAAATTCCAGTATGTCCCGGGTTTTACTCATGTCCCTTTTCTTGACATAGCGTAAAATCCCTTTCTGAACACCTTGGGCTTGGGCCATGGCAGCTTTGAGATCAGGCCAAGCGGCATAGGGATTGCGGCGCGTGAGATCGTCCACGCTACGCGCCAATTCATCGCCCGAGAAAATGGGACCTGCTAGATTTTGCGTGGCTGGGAAATAGGCAAACGTGAAATGATTCCCTTTAATGCTCAAAAGGAAATACCATGCGCCACCTTGCTCTAAAACAGAAACGAACTTGGCAGCAGCGTCCGTCCCACCGGCATTGAGTTTGGCGATCAAATCTTCTAGGGGCTCCCCGTGCGCGACAGCGTTTGCAATGGCCTTCTTCAATCGCTCCTGCGCGTCCTTTAAACGGAAAGAATCTTGGAGTTTCTTGTTGAGCTTGGTGGAGGGGGCGACGGTATATGTTGCTGCTGCAGGAAAGGTGAGGCATGGCTCAACAAGCAGCAAAATCGACACGATAAAGGAAATAGATTGGACTAGAATTCTGTTCACATTATTCACCCCTTAACTCCATATAAAATAAGTACTTCCAACGCTTTTATGATACGGTATTTTGCTGGATCTGTCAAGGGTGGAGCATGCAACTATTCTATACTTGGTTCAAAACAACCTTGCAATTAATCCATTATTCGCACAGAATAACCCCATGTAATAGCCACCGTAGTTCTTGAGAGGAGATATGAAAAGAGACATTGAAAAAACCTTATGTGCCTGGAGAGAGCAAAAAAATCGATTCCCTCTTCTGATACGAGGCGCCAGGCAGGTGGGAAAGACCTTCGTTGTGGAGCAATTCGGAAAAGAAGCATTTGCGAAGCTCGTCTCCGTTAATTTTGAATACCAGCCCCAGCTAAAAAAATGTTTTGAGACCCTAAATCCGAAGGAAATCCTCAATAAGCTCACGCTCGTATTGGGTGAGGAAATCTCGCCCTCCGACACCCTTTTATTCCTGGATGAGATTCAGGAATGTCCACCCGCTATCATGGCCTTGCGATACTTTAAGGAGAAACTCCCCGATCTGGCCGTGATCGGGGCAGGATCGCTACTCGATTTTGCCCTGAAGTCGGAAGATTTTCGAATGCCTGTGGGTCGCGTGCAATTTCTCCATTTAAATCCCTTTTCCTTCGGAGAATTTCTGACGGGCTCAGGCCATGGCAAATTACGTGAGTATCTCTCAACAATTCGTATCCGGGATAAGTCCGATGATGTTATTCACCAACAACTCCTGGGTCTGGTCCGTCAATATTGGGTTTTGGGCGGAATGCCGGCCGTTCTGGCGGAATACTTTAGCAACCAGGATATCAAACCCTGCCAGACGATACAGACTTCCATTTTGCAGACCTGCCGTAGCGATTTCGGTAAATATGTTAGAAGATTCAATAGGGAACATTTAGAACGGGTCTTTACTGCGGCTCCGCGGCTCGTGGGGCAGCGGTTTAAATACGTACACGTGGATTCCCAGATCAAATCCCGTGAGCTCAAGAGGGCGATGGAACTGCTGGTGCTGGCTGGATTGATTAAGCCGATTTATGCTACATCTGCTTCGGGTCTTCCCCTCGGAGCACAACTCAAGGAAACAAAGATGAAGATCGGTTTTCTTGATGTCGGTCTCCTCCAGAACGCATGTGGTCTTCAAGCAGAGGTCGCTCTTGCGGGAGATATCATGCAGATCAATGCCGGAGCGGTTGCAGAGCAGTTCGTGGGACAAGAGTTGTTGGCCTGCGGGGACCCTTACCGGGAAAACGATTTATTCTTTTGGACTAGAGAAAAACCCAGCAGTTCGGCGGAAGTTGATTTTGTTATTGCGCAAGGGTCCGGCATTTATCCGATAGAAGTCAAATCCGGAAAGACGGGCTCCCTGAAATCACTGAAACTCTTCGTGAATGAGAAGAAGTCTTCCTTCGGGATCCGGATTTCCCAGCAGTCGCTTTCCTTTGTGGATCAGGTGCTTTCAATCCCGCTCTACATGGTGGAGCAATTACCCCGACTCATCGCAGAAGCAAATGGGCCATAAAAAGATTACGCCTGATGCGCAGCGTTTTTACAGGCTTCTTGCAGCGTGTCGAGGAATTTGCGGTCGGGGAGCAATTCGGGGATAACTTCTAATGTTCTCATGTCTAACTTGTCATAGCCTCCCAGTGCCATCAAGATAGCGCGATTCACGTCATTCAATTCGATCACACCGGACTTCGTTTGAATCAATAAAATCGTGAAGTTTGCCAAATCTTCCATGTTCAATCCTTGCAAAGTCTCTTTCGCGAAATGCCCGATACACGTTTTGGGAATAGTTATTTTTCCTGCGAATTTTTCTATCGCTAGGGCCAGCACGCCCGCCAATGATTTTGCCCCCGGCTGCGACACGAAGCTCACGTTCGACTTTCTTGCTAGCCTATCCAGTTGGCTCTTCAGAGTATCCTTCAACCCACCGTTGTAATCTTCCAAGCTGATCACCATGCCATCATCCGACAATTTATCTAGTAACGTTAAATATATTGCCAGACTCTCATCCGAGGGCAAATTCGAAAGAATACGCGTGTCGATTCGCAGCAGCACCTTGGATTTTTGGGTATAGACATTGGTAAATAGGGATAGAAATGGCAGTCCAGAAATAGTTTCGCGTTGCGCTTGTGATAAGGCGGAGAAAGATACATCTGGATACAGAAGACGGGCAACGTTTTCGCTCATCTTCTCTCGAGATGGATCTTGATCGGTGGTATCGGGAGGAATCTGCGGCAGATTCCCAAAGTATTTTGCCCGCTCCATCAGCCATATTTTTGCTGTATCGTCGCCGAAGGCTTCGTTGAAAGCCTGTGCAATTCCATCAACTTCCGCGTCGTCGCATACAAAATCCTTATTCTCTGAATTCAAAGCAACCTTGTTGCCCATGCGACGCAGCAATTGAAACAACAGCGCCTGTGCAGTAAGCGGATTTTCGGCATTCACCGCGGTGGAACCCGCATCGCGACCGATGCCTTGCGCGAGCAATCGAAGTAATTCGGGAGGCGCTTTTAGAGACTAGAAGAATTGCATAGCCCTATCGCCTGGCTCGAATTTGGATTGCGATGGGGGCTGGGGTATGTGTCCGCCTAGTTCATCCAAACGATTTATGAATTTTTCAGAAAGAAGGCCCAAGCGATGTGTTGTTTTTAGGAATTTCTCTAGTTCTACTGTGTCTGGAAAATTAGACAATATCTTGCGAATCGACCATGTGATTTTCTCTTGCGCCCTCATCTGTG
>CAZOWS010000267.1:0-2861 GCA_964583365.1 uncultured Actinomycetota bacterium | reverse complement strand
ATTCCGACCCTTATCCTTTTTAAAGGCGGACAGGACGTTGCTCGCGTGACCGGATCCATGGACAAAGAAACGCTTAAAGAGCGTGTGCTGAAACATGTATAAGACCATTATCATCGGTTCCGGACCGGCCGGTTGGACGGCCGCGATTTACGCCGCGCGCGCGGATATGTCGCCTGTGTTGTTCGCCGGCGCTGAACAGCCGGGCGGTCAGCTCATGACCACCACGGACGTGGAAAATTATCCGGGTTTTCCCGAGGGCGTGCAGGGGCCTGAGTTGATGGAGAAGTTTCGCGCACAAGCCGCGCGCTTTGGCACTGAGTTCGCGCAAGGCGACGTGATCAAAGTGGATTTGTCCAAGCAGCCATTCACGCTTTCCACCAGCGACAAGCAATTTCAGACCAAAACATTGATTGTTTCCACGGGCGCGTCAGCCAAGCTGCTCGGGATTCCAGCTGAGAAGCGCTTGATGGGCAAAGGCGTTTCGGCCTGCGCCACCTGCGATGGATTCTTTTTTAAGGGCAGGGAAATCGCGGTGGTGGGTGGCGGTGATACCGCGTTGGAAGAGGCGACCTTTCTCACCAAATTTGCGTCGAAAGTCACCGTGATACATCGGCGCGACAAATTACGCGCATCCAAAATCATGCAGGACAAGGCGATGAAAAATCCCAAAATCGCGTGGCTTTGGGACAGCGCCGTGGAAGATATTTTGGGCGAGGGCAAAGTGGAGATGTTGATGCTGAAAAATCTCAAAACCGGCGCGAAGTCTGAGTTTAAGACGCAGGGTATCTTTATGGCGATAGGCCATCAGCCCAACACGCAACTTTTTACCGGGCAATTGGACATGGACGCGACCGGGTATTTGAAGACGAAGGGTTTCACGTCGGAAACGAACGTGGCAGGCGTGTTCGCGTGCGGAGACGTGCAAGACCATCGCTATCGCCAGGCCGTGACGGCTGCGGGGACCGGCTGCATGGCAGCCCTGGACGCGGAAAGATTTTTGGAAGGATAAAGGGATACGCCATGGAAAAAGAAATTAAAATATTCACGCTGGAAAAGGCCAACGAGAGCATCGCGCAGGTCAAGGACTTGTTGCAGGAGTTGCGCGGCATTCGTCATGAAATACAGTCCAAGGAAATCGACATCGACGTCGCGATGATTCTCGCGAGCGATGACGGCAAACAAATGGACAAAGTTGCGCCCGTGACCGTGACCAAGGACATCGAGATCTATCACGATTTGGTCGAAGATTTTAATCAAGTGATCAAGCGATTCGAGTTGCTCGGCTGTGAGTTAAAAGACATGGATCGCGGACTCATAGATTTCTACTCGGTGCAGAACGGCACGCTCGTGTACCTATGTTGGAAAGAGGGTGAAGCGAAAATCACCCATTGGCATTCGCTGGAAGAAGGCTTTCCGGGCAGAAAACCGCTGTGACCACGTCATTGCGAGCGCAGAGAAGCAATCTGCCCCATTGCCCAGTGGGATTGCTTTGTCACTACGTTCCTCGCAATGACTGAATGCTATTGAGAGCTTTATGAGTTCGCCTAATTGGCAAAAAATACGCAAAGATTTTCCCGTCACGCGCAATATCCTTTATTTGGATCATGCCGCTGCGGGTCCGCTGCCGCGCCCCGTGTACGAAGAGGGCGTCGCATTCCTGAAACAATCCCACGAAGTTGGGGATCTGTACTTTGACCGTTGGTTGGAACATCGCGAAGTCGTCCGCGCCAAGGTCGCCGAGCTGATCGGCGCGCATGCCGACGAGATCGGGTTTACGCACAACACGTCCGAAGCGATGAATATCATTGCCGATCATATGCCTGAGGCGCGAGAGGTAGTGCTTGGAACTCTGGAATTTCCGTCCAGCACGGTGCCGTGGATTCATCGCAATGTTCCCGTGCGATGGGTGAAGCCTCAAGATGGAAAACTTTCCGTGGATAGTTACGCGCGCGCGATGGGTAAACGCAAAGGCGTGATCGTGAGTAGCCTCGTGCAGTTTTGCAACGGCTTTCGCCAGGATGTGAAGGCCCTTGGGGCCGCGAAGAAAAATCATCGTTTTGTCGTCAACAGCACGCAGGGGCTTGGCGTTTTCCCCGTGAATGTACGCAGCGACAAGATTGATGCGTTGGCCAGCGGCAGTTACAAATGGTTTTTGGCAGGCTACGGCGGTGGCATCGTCTATCTATCTCGCAAGCTCCTCGCCAAAGGCCTTCCAGCCTATGCGGGATGGCGCAGCATCGTCAGTAAAAAGTTTCTGGGCAACAAAGATTTCACGCTGCGACAGGACGCAGGCCGCTGCGAATACGGCTGCCCCAGCTTTCAAAACATTTTCATGATCGGGCGCGCGATAGATTATCAAAAGGCCATCGGCTACGAAAACATCGCGAAGAAAATTCTGGAATTGACAGCAGAGCTTATCGAAGGGCTGCAACGGCTGGGCTTGCCCGTGGATTCGCCGCTGGAGCCCAAACACCGTTCGGGCATAGTCGTGTTCGCGCATGCTGATGCGCAGCGATTGGCTGCGAGCCTTTATAAGCGGCGCGTGTTCGTGAGTGCGCGCGGGGCCGGGATTCGCGTGGCGCCGCATTTTTACAATGATTCAGGCGACATTCAGAAATTCCTGAACATTCTTAAAACAGTCCTGTAAATAAACAATAGGCATATGTGCTTGATTTCCCTAAACGCAATGCATGAGCAAGTGATTCCTACCCTTTGTAAGGGGAGGCTAGGTGGGGTAGAAGCCACGAGCGATGTTCCTCCCCGAACCCCCCCGTTCAAAAGGGGGGGATGCAGTGCCTATTGGTAATAAATAAAACCCTGGTTGTATTTAAAGGTTGCTGAGGTTTGTTTTTTGATTTTTG
>CAZOWS010000266.1:0-2745 GCA_964583365.1 uncultured Actinomycetota bacterium | reverse complement strand
GATTTAACAGACAGGACTCTGCCCTTATTGAGGGAGTGGATGGGAGTATATAATGACCTAGTGCAGCAATGTTCGCTCCCGTTTTTTCACTTGGTAGGCCCAATTTATCTCTTGGTGGCGGTACTCCGTGACAATCGCATTCGTAAGGATATTGTCCGCGATATTGGCAAAAAAATCAAAGAACGTAACGAGGAAAGGCAATGGGTTGAAGCGTGGAGGCAGGCTGGAGACATGGCCTATCGCACTGCCAGTGGTGCCGTCTAATTCCAATTCTAAATCGTTAGTGAATTTAAAATCCATGGCCAGCCACATATGACAAGGCCGTAATCCGTGCTGGTTTCCAGAGTCTACTTCATGACGGAAAACTTCATGATTGCTTGCCGTACTATACGGGAACTGCTCCAACGCCACGTGGCATTTGCCAAAGAAAATCCTCATAACGAAGAAGAACGCTGGGGGAAGATCGCGAATCCGACCGTCCATATTGGCTTGAACCAAATCCGTAAAGTGGTCAATACAATCATTAAGCGTTACGGACATCCTGCGCAAATCGTGTTGGAGCTTGCGCGTGAACTCAAACAAAATCGTGAGACAAAAGAGCGCGTTACAAAGGAGCAATCCAAAAACCAAAAACAAAACGATCAATTTAAGACCGATCTTTCGAAAATGGGTCTCCCGCCTCATGGAGAGAATCTCTTGCGCATGAAATTGTGGAAAGAGCTAAACGAGAATGATCCATGCAATCGTCGTTGTCCCTACACTGGGGATCAGATTGGCATGGAGCTATTATTTAGCAACGAAGTGCAGATTGAGCATATTCTTCCATTTGCTCAAACGCTTGATGATTCTTTTATGAACAAGACCCTAAGCATGAGAAGAGCAAACCGTGTCAAAGAAAATAGAACCCCGTACGAGGCGTTTGGCGAATCTCAACAGGGATACGACTGGCAAGCAATACTTCAGCGGGTTTCAAGCCTGCCTAAGAACAAAAAGGAACGTTTTGCGGCAGACGCGATGCAAAAATGGTTGCGTGAGGATAAAGACTTTCTGGCTCGCCATCTCACCGATACGCAATACCTATCGCGCATTGCCAGAGAATATCTAACCGCCATCTGTGCACCAAACGAAGTCACCGTCACGCCGGGACGATTGACCGCACTATTGCGGGGCAAATGGGGTTTGAATAAAATTTTATCAGATAGCGGAAAGAAAGAGCGCACCGACCATCGCCATCATGCAGTGGATGCCGCAGTGATCGCCGTTACAGATCGCAGTTTGCTACAGAAAGTTTCCACAGCGGCATCGCACGCACGGGAGAAGCAATTGGGTAGAATCCTAGAGGAAATACCATGGCCTTTTCCAACGTATCGGGAGGAGGTACAAGAGGCGGTCCAAAAAATTGTTTGTATCCTATAAGCCCGATCATGGCTGGCAGGGCCAGCTTCATAATCAAACCGCATACGGCCTGCTGGAGGAGGGTTATGTTGTTGAGCGCGTTCCTTTAAGCAAGCTCAATTCCGAGAAAAAAATTAACGAAATTCGGGATAAGACCTTACGGGATAGACTGATTGCGTTTGTTGGGGATGCAGTAGGTGGTGAACTCGAAAAACGGGTTTTGGCGTTTGGCAACGAACACAAGATACGCCATCTGCGTATTACAAGGAAACTAAAAACCATACCGATTTATTCCCGTACCAATACCGAGAAACCGTACAAGGGGTATGATCCGAATAGCAACTATTGTATTGAGATTTTCCGAGAAGAAGGAGGTGGCTGGGAAAGCGATGTCATTTCAACATTCGATGCATATCAAATTGCCAAAAATAGACAAGGGCTGTTGCAAAACAGTGACGTGGGGCGAAAGGGGAACCCGCTTGTGATGCGGCTTTGCAAAGATGACATGGTAATCATGGAGGAAGAAGGGACGCATAAAATTTATAGGGTTGTGAAAATGAGTGCCAACGGAACCATATCTTTTTCCGAACATCAGGAGGCCAATGTAGATGCTCGTGATCGAACAGGAGAGCTTCCTTACATAAGAAAAATGGCCAATCCCTTGTGTAAGGTAAAAGCGCGGCGTGTCTTTGTGGATCCATTGGGGTTTGTACGGGATCCCGGTTTCAGGCCTTAAGGCGGAGCATGATTGGCCGCATTGTTGAAATCGCAGAAGACCAACGGCACCTGTCTTTGGATCGTGGATTTTTAGTCGTAGCAAGCCACGGGGAAGAGATTGGGAGGGTCCCGTTAGACGATATCACTGCTGTTATTGGGAATGCGCATGGTCTGACCTATACCAACAATCTCATGGTTGCACTTGCTGAACGTGCTACCCCATTTGTTCTTTGTGCCGCAAATCATCATCCTGTCGCGATGCTGTGGCCCATTGAAGGAAACTACATTCAAGCAGGCCGTATGGATGCGCAGATTGCCGCGACCAAACCATTGCAAAAACGGCTATGGGCAGAGATTGTAAAATCCAAATTGACACAGCAAGCAGTGGTGTTAAAAGCCATTGGAATTCCTTCTATCCCGCTGACCGCGCTGATTCAGAAAGTGAGATCGGGCGACCCAGAGAACGTTGAAGCCCAAGCTGCAAAACGGTATTGGCCACTCTTGTTTGGGGCTGATTTTCGTCGTGACCGTCATGCCGATGGGTTGAATGCACTGCTGAATTATGGCTATACGGTTTTGCGTGCGGCTACAGCGCGGGCCGTTCTAGCGGCAGGGCTACATCCCACGCTGGGC
>CAZOWS010000265.1:0-17032 GCA_964583365.1 uncultured Actinomycetota bacterium | reverse complement strand
GTAATCGCCGTAGGTGTCCCGTATCGTTTCGCCGGCGATAGTCTCGCGCGTGATATGACCAACCACCGAGTGTCGCAGTTTCTCTATCGCGTTATCACCCTTGAACAGCAACATCATCACGCGCCGCTTCTCGCCGGTCTTCTTATCGGGTGAATAATTTTCCTGCACGTACTCTTTGATCAAACGATTGATCGTGGGATGACTCGCGCGATCATCCGGCCCCATCGTTTCGCAGTATTCACGCACCAAATTCTCGCTGGGCGCGAACATGCGGGCAGTGACAAGTTCCTGGTCTCCACGCGACAGCAATCGCGAAATCACGCCACCCGTGCGCGATTTCGCCAACGTGTAAGGATTGATCAAAACAAACGCGAGTTCTTCAGCCATGGGAATCCCCTAAAATAGGTAAAGACAAGCACCCCGCCAATTCTCGGGTATGCTTGTCTTTGTCTAAAAGTTCCTTGTTACTTCTTGGGAAGAATCTTAAACATGCCCGTCGTGCAAGTGTCGCATTTCCCCTTCAATGCGCGCCTGCCATTGGCCATGGTAACTTCGGACGTATCTTTCATTTCCCTCTTCGCCTTGCACTTAACGCAATATCCTTCGGCCATGCTATCCTCCTTGGATTGGGAGCCGTCAAAGTACCATCGTAATAAATGGGTGTCAAGAAATTTGAAAATCGTCGGTAAGATTTTGCGATGCCGCAATCATCATGGAAATTGCGGGTCAATGTGAAACAGGGCCTTCTGACGTACCTTTTTGGGCAGGCGGATGTCCAGCATCTTCTCCCAGAAGTTCAAGACCTTGTCGAACCAGCGGCCGCGGCGGGGGTGGGAAACAACCTGGCGGATGTCGTCTTCGGCGTAAACCGAATAGAGCCACTCCAGATCCCGCCACTCGCCATAATTCAACACCTGGGTAATAACAAGCTCTCTGTCCTCCTTCAGGTCTATTTGGTTCAGGTCGTAAGACCAGAGGACAGATTTCAAAAACGTGGGAACACGGTGATTTATTTTCATTTTCTTTCCGCCAAAATCGCCTTAAACTTTTTGGCCTCGCGTACAAGGAAGTCCTTGACGTCCTTCCAATCCAACCTTTCAATCAACATTGCTTTCCTCTCTGTGGAGACGTCTTCTGCATCCCCAAAATAGGTTAGGGCCTGCAGTCCGAGATATTCATTGAAAGACGGATATTTCTTCCTGGTCAACCCGAATATTTTTGATAACCCCAGGCGCTGAATTAAAAAATACATGTCGATGAAATCCCTGCTGATTCCGCGTTGCACAATAGCAATTAGTTTCATTGCCGCAATATCCTCGAGAGAGGCAAGGGTAAGATGTTCCGTTTCAATCGCAGGTTTAATCAATGCGTAGCGATACGTAAAAAAACTTATGTCTATCCCTTCGATTTTGGCAATGAGCGTATTTTCCGCCTTGTGAATCGCAGTCACCCTCCTGCTGCTTTTTTCCATTTCTAACAATATTTTCCCGGCGTCGAATTCTCGCGGCGCATAAAAATCGAAATCGACGGAGATGCGGTGCCTGATCTGCAAGGCCAGCGCCGTGCCACCCGCCAAATAAAATCCGGCCTGTTTTAAAAACCGTAATTCCGGGATTATCCGCAGTCTCTTTTTATCCAGGATATCCCAGTGCAATGTGTTTTTTGCTGCCATGACTGTTATTGTAACACCCCGGGAAGGACCTTCACCTTTCTATTTTCTCTGCGGATCAACTCGCCAGAGAAAACCCCCGAATTCAGTGAGGCCTGTTCCATTGCGTCGTTAGTCTTGCGACAGGATTGCTGCTCACTACTCGCGAATGACGTTGCATCATTCATGAGAATTACCTCTCGTTTTTGTCTTTATGCTATGCACTGTAGGGATACCCACCTTATTTCACTCCGCCGTCGGTGATTTATTGATGCTGCCCTTCTTCAGATACTTTGTCAGGAAATCCTCGGTGTTGGAGAAACCTACGTGGACTTGAACTTTGCCCGGGCCTTGATCCATGCGAATCGTGGCGCAAACTCCCTCTCGCAACATTTTTCTGCGTAGAAATTCTGCTAAAAAACTTACGTCCTGCATTGTCTCGACACTCGCGTCGGGATTCGTCAAAACAAATGTGCCGCGTATCTCGATATGATTCTTGTCCACGATGTCCACGTATATCCCCACGCAGCGAATGGAGTCAACCCCCGACAAAATTGGAATTTGCAATTTCTTCTCCAACCTGTCGTTGAGGCGCGCCAAAAATCCCTGGGCATTGTTCAAATAGATCAAGAAATCCTGCGGCTTGTCAAAGCGGTCGAGAAAATCTTTCAGTTCAGGGGATGGCGGCAAAGCAACGCCCTCCAACGTGCTCGCCAGTGCCTGCTTTGCTAGCGCCAAATCGTTGGCCACGATCGCGCGGTCTTTGACTACCGCGTAGGCGCAAATTTTACCCTGCTCCTGCATCGAAGCGCTGTACGCAAGATCGTTGTCTAGATAAGTCTTGTCCGAAGCCTTGACCAAAGCGCCCAGCAAGGCCTTGACCACAGCAGGCTGAAGGCCCTTCTCCTGGCTTCGCTCTTTGATGTTCAATTTGAAGTTTACGTTTTTAACTTTGAACGAGACGGTCGCATCGGTGGGCAAAATATCGGCGACCAGCAACATTTTGGGTTTTTCGCCAAGCGCGTCGAACAAGCCGACGGAGACATCGTCCACTTCCAGAAAAGAGAAATCCTCGACCACTGCCTTGGAGGACAAATCCACGTGTTGAGCTAAAAAATTGCGCTTGTAAGAGTCCAATATCCACTGAATGCCGGGGTCCGAGCTGTGCATGCGGCCGAACACACCTACCGAGAAATCCTTCGAAATAGCCTCGGAAGTGCCCTTGGCGGAGGCCACGATTACCGTCACTACCATCATAATTAACAAAGACATAATGCAGAAAAAAAGTCTAGCTGGTTTCACGTACAGGATTGTACCAAAATTTTCTATCGGTGTTATTATTGTCGCCATGCCAACCAGCATCTTGGACAAAACAATATCCCAGGATCTCGGTGCTCGCATAGGCAAGGACACTCCCGAGATCGCCACGGACTGGCAGCAACGCCTGGAGCAGCAAAAAAATAATATCTCGATTTTTGTGCCCGTTGGTGAACGTCGCGAGGGGTTGCTCGAGATGGTGTGCAATCTCGTTACGGACTTGCAAAATGCCACGCTCAAAACATTTCGCGCCAAAACCATTGCGATGGCAAGGCTGCGGGCCGGCCAGGGATTCAATCTGCGTGATTCTCTTGAAGAGGCGCTGGTACTTGAAGACATTCTGTTTCATTGGACCTGCAAGGTGTTCCAAGCCGACCGCGATAAAATTTTGGATGCGATCGCGCTCGTGCACACGCTGAGCCATAGGATCGTTCAGGACATTGCGCGCGTGCACGGCGAAGTGATGGATCGCAACATGCGCCAGCGCCAACAAGAGTCCTTCACCGACGGCCTCACGCATCTATTCAATTACCGTTTTTTTAAGGAATTTTTGCAGAAGGAAATATACCGGTCCCAACGCTATGGCCATCCGGTTTCACTCGTGCTTTTGGACGTGGACTTTTTTAAGAAGATCAACGACCAATGGGGGCATATGGGCGGCGATCAAATTTTAGTTGGTCTCGCGCGTCTGGCAAAAAACAATTGCCGCATCACCGACATGGTCTGCAGATACGGTGGGGAGGAATTCGCGATACTGTTGCCCGAGACCCCCAAGGACCAGGCGGCCCTCTACGCCGAGCGATTGCGCGACATGATAGAAAAACACGCGTTTCACTTACGCAATGTCGAAGAGCCCGCGCATATTACCGTCAGCGCGGGCATGGCAAATTATCCGGATGACTCGCAAGAATCCCAGGATTTAATTCAGAAGGCAGATCAGGCTATGTATTCAGCCAAGAAAGAAGGCCGGAACAGGGTTTGCTTTTACACTACGGACGGGTTGCTGCGGACGTCTTGATGGGGGCGTAATTTTCCACGTAGTCTTTCACGCCGGGTGCCATCGATTGAACCTTGGCTCCCGTGATATCGCCATTGGCATCGCGGATTAATGTTTTGAGCATGTCGGGTTTGCCGTCGTTGTCGCTATCCACTCTTTGCTTTGCCTGCAGGCCGTCAACGAAGGTCGTCCAAACATTCACGCGGCCAGTCCCACTTATATCGTCTTCTTGGCGATAGGGCTTTCCGTCGCGGTAATACGTTCGCTGATCCACCATGCCGTCGTTGTTGTTGTCCGTGTCCACGCGCACAATATTTCCCCTGCGATCGTAGCGCCAAAACGTTTTACTATCCACTTTACCATCCGAGTCGTTGTCGTAGGCAATCCAGGCGCGCCGCCCGCCAGAATAGTAGACCCATTGATCGGTCTTTCCATCCTTGTTGCTGTCTTCTTCCATCATCGAAACAAACTCCAACGGATTCTTCAACAATCCGGCCACGGATTTCTGAGAAATCACAAAAATTTCCGCCTCGTCGGCAAATTTCGCGCGCAGACCATCCCCCTCATGCGGCCCCACCCACAACACCCTCTTGTTGTCTACCGTGCCAAGCGACAATTTCAAAAGAGGTTTGAACACCTCCGGACGCTTCGCCGTGTCCTGAGAGAGGAAACGCAAAGCTCGCAAGGGCAACAAATTCTTGAGAGCGGCCCCTATCCATTGTTGCTTCAAATCCCCGCGCCGCGGACGAACGAGATGCCATATGCCACTGTTGCGCTCAAAAAAAAGATCCAAATTGGTATCGGTCAAGCCTATATCCATGATATCTTCGGGCTTAATATCCCAAAGTAGCGGATCCCTCCAGCGCAGCGCGTCTGTGCAACGCTCAAAATTTAGGCTGTCTTTGGGAGCAAGAAAACGGAAAGAGTCTGTCTGCTTGTGAAGACTATATTGCCCATGGTCGACTATGCAGGAAATGGTGACTGCTTTGTCAGCGCTGGAACCTACGCGAAGTGTCAACCCCTTCTGGACCGGCATTTCCTGACAAGCAAGGAAGGTCGTCGTCTTCAATGCGCAAAGGTCCTCCACAAACTTCTGGATTTTCTCCTGGTCCACGGGCCAACTCGCGCCAAGCACCGTCCAGGCTTTGCCCTCCTCGCGCGTGAACTTCAAAGTCTTCCCCTCCGAAGACGAATCAAAAGATAGATACCGACATTTCGTCGGCTCTAGCCCCAACCATTGTCTATCCAAAACCCAACTCAAATCCCCGAGGTATTTGGCGAATGCAGCAGGGTCTACGGCAACCATCGTCTTGCTTTGCGTATTGCTCAGAATGGTCTTCTCCCCTGCCACCGTGGACAATCTCTCCAACAGCCATGTCTCCTCCCTCTGGCCCTTGCCCCTTTCCAAACGAATCTTCATCAGCATCTCGCTGGACAACGCATCGGATTCCACGTCTAAAAAACTCGTACAACTCACCGAATCCAGAAATTCAAAAACTTCTTTCAGCGCAGCCGTATCCGCGCGATGCTCTATTTGCGCCTCCACAGCGCCAGCATCGCCATGACGCAGAATCGCCGTGCCGTCGGATAACAATTGCAAAGTCTGGTCCTTCCTTTGGAAGGTCACTTCGAGCACGGGCAAATTGTCGTCGTAAAAAATGCGGCGTTCGCGCAAATCGTCCACGGGCATATTCAGGACAGCGAGCGTCGATGCAGGCACAAGACCCACGTAATTATCCTGAGTCCAACGCGCGTACACATCGCCTTCCGACGTAGCCTTTTCGCCGAGCCACAACGTCTGCTCACCGAACGTACCGGCGAACACAACGCCCAACACGGGCTTTGTAATCCCAAAAATACCAAGCGAGGCCTCCTGCTGAACGGGATCCTTGCTCAGGGCTAAATGCAATTGATTGGGGCCGTCTTTGGTGAGTAGCAAATCTAGTAGGGCTTGTACTTTGGCACTGTCCGGCTTGGCCTGCAGCGGATTGGACATTTTCCATTCTCCGTCGCGCTGACGAGAAAAAGAGACAATGTCCTGCGCCCTTCTAATCTCGATACGCTCGACGGATCCCGGATCCATCGCAACGGCGGTCGAAGTTCGCGATGAGGTCAAAACATTGCCCAGCGCATTCCAACGACCTTCTTGAAAAGTCTTGTAGAGCGAACCGCTCAAGACCGCTAGGCAAATAAATAGGAAGGCAATTTCTTTTTTCAAGGATTAATGTCGTCCTGGGTACAGGGTCATCCTGAGCAACGCGAAGGATCTAGCCTGGTTCAACTCTTATTTTCCAACAAATATTTTTTTATTTCCTCGGCCCATTTGCCGCCGCCCGCAGATTGCTGGCATTGCCGGAAAAATTTCTCCGCCTGGCGAAAATCCCCGAGTCTGCGATGCACGCGCCCCAACTGAAACGCCGCGTCGGAATCGCCGCGATCTTCGCTCAATAATTTTTCAAAACAATCCTTCGCCTCGCCGAAAGCCCCCCGCAAATACGCGATACGCCCGCGCGAGTAGATCTCGTCGGTTTGCACTGTTGTTTTGCGCGAAGAATGGGACGACTTGATTCTTTGTCTTTCTGGGACGGGCAATACCTGAGCAACTTCGGCCGGCGCATTTGCCTCTAGCTCACGCATGTCCAAAACGTGATACATCCAAACAAACAGAGCTAGAAAAGAGGCCGTGGCAGTTACAGCAACATCGCGCAGAGTTTCCTGTGTCCAGAAGCCGTAGCAGGCAAGCGCGATGCTTCCCGCAAAACCGAGCATGAGAAGCACTCCCGTGATTCTTCGCCCGTGCTTAAATTGAACCCAACCGCAGAATAGTGTGTACATTAGGGGGTCAAGCATCACGGGAGACCGTACACCCTAACATGGGCTGTGTCAATGATTTTTAGTGGTACCTATTTTTAGATTTGTCACCTTCCCCGCCACGTGATAGCATCCCGGCGTTGTAAGGAGCTAATTTCTTGATTCCTCGATGTAAAACATTCTTTTTGTTTCTCCGCATTCTTTGTTTCTTTGTCTTGTTGCTTGTTTCCTCGGCATCGTCCTTTTCCGCGACAATTCAGATAGATAATTTTGTCGTAGACGAGCTCAACACCGTCACGATTCCCGCCGGGCTGTCCTTGTTCGCCTTACCGGCCGTGATGCCGACAGGAACTCAGGCCAGCGCCTTGGCAGCCGCCATCAACAGCGCGGGAGGACAGACCGCATTCGTGGGGCGTATCAGCGAGGGCGGGCAATTTCAGTCTTTCATACCGGGTCTTGGTTCGGGTGATTTTGCCATCGAGACTAGCCGTGGATATTTGTTGAGCCTTTCTCGGGCCGCAACGATAACGCTCTCTGGCGATGCCACCAGCGCCGCCACGCCAGCCACACTCAGGGCAGGCCTGAATATTGTGCCCGTGTATGCGGGCAATGCGCTTACGGCAGCCACGCTCCTGCAAAATCTCAATCTGGCGGCCAATCGCGCTAGCGGAACCATCGGCGCGCGCTACTGTCAATTTGTGGTGATTCGCGAGGCAAACGCGTTCCGAACTTATGTGGATGGCATAGGCCAGGGAGACTTCGCCTTGCCCGTCCCCTGTGCCGCTGTCGTGAACAGCGCGACGGCATTCACCTTCGGTAGTGCACCGGCCAAAAGCAAGGCTTTGGCCAAAGCAGCCCCCGCGAAACCCAATGCGCGCGTCGCCAAATTCTACGCCGATATAACCAATGCGGTCTCGCGCGCCATCAACACCAACGCGCGCTTTGATCCCATCGTCATGGACATTGCCGATCAAGCCACCACTGTCTGGACAGAACACAGGAAGCTATTGCGAGCAGGGACACGACTGTTTTGGTCGTGTCCCCCAGCCCTCAGCGGTAAATGGGCCCCCCAAAAGAACAAACAATTAACGCCATCCACGATTGAGTTGCAGATAAATGCCCTGGACATACACGCAGGAAATTTGCAATACGCGCTCGCGCGCGGCCCCAAAAACGCCGCGGTCAATCAGCAAGGCCTATTTCGCTTTACGCCCACGACCGGTCAGGCCGGCACACATACTATTGGCATCGCTGTATGGAATGCCAAGAACCCCAAATCACGAACGATCAAGAATTTCACTGTGCGCGTTGCGGTCAGAAATGCGGGACATGACCCAATTTAGCTTTTTAAATTGGGATCGTGTCCCAGCATTTCGCTGCATCACCGCGCTGCTCTGTTGCCTTTTATCAACCAGCGTAGCCACCTCCGCTCCGTCCCATGACAAGGGCACGGGCTACAACAAATACGCCTGCGGCCCTCAAGTCCTCTCCCTTGTATTGCAGCGACTGGGAAAATCGCAGACCTACGAAAGGCTTTTTTCCTTAAGTTCCACTCAGGGATACCAAACCACGCTGGAGGGTATGAGGCAAGCGCTATTGGCCGAAGGCCTAAACGTCCAATGCCATCGCGCCACCTTAAGCGACTTGCCTGATCTTGCGCGCGATTCTCTCTTGATTTGCCACACCAAGCGAAATCACTACGTCCTTGTCACGCGCTCCGATGAAAAGTGGCTCACGATGATAGACACGTACATGGGTCCCGGAGAGCTACGCCTGCCACCCGCTGTCTTTGGGACATTGTGGGATGGAGTGGTTTTAGCCGTGTCGGCAGTGCCGCCTGCTAAAACGCTGCAACTAGCCGCCATCGGCAGTGAAGAGGCAAAGCGCATTGTCGGAGGCCAAACCAATTGCGAGAATACGCCCGCGTCAAACTCGCCTGACAACGGCGCTGGCGGTGGCAAAAAAGGCAATCAACAGAAGAACACCAAAGAACCTGTCAACACCACGACCGGAAACTTTTTCTTAGAAAAGACCGATTTGGCGATACCCGGCCGCGGATTTGGCCTGGATCTGGCGCGCACATACAATGCCCAAACCACTTCGATCATCGAGGGGTGGATGCCTGAGGTCGGAGCAGGCACCTGGGTCATCGAAGACGGCGAGTACAGCGGCGAGGGCGATCGCGCGCAAAACGATCGCGTCCTGGTAACGCCGCGCACCAGCTTCGCCGCTATCACCCTAGACATGCAAACCATTCAGCCTGGCGCAAATTACGGCTACGAAGTGGCGCGCGTAAACTTTCACTGGACAGACGAAAACAATCGCTATTACGCGCTCTTGAATGTCGATGGGCGATTGGAACTCACCCGATACAAGGCAGGCACACAGAGCTTTCTGGCCAGCGCATCCACGACTCTGGACCCGCGTCAATGGAACAAATTTCAAATCCGGACAAAACGGGAAAACACAAATCTGCGCGTGCAGATTGTCGTCAACGAGTTGCAGTACATCGAGTTTGTGGACACAGCCCCCTTGTCCGACGGCCGCGTGGTTCTGGAGTCCTTCTATTGCCACGCCCATTACGACAACATCATCCTGTCGGATTTGGGCCGCACGATATCGTACGATTTCAACACCGATGACAATGACAGCGTGTTTGGCTACGGCTGGACAAGTATGCTCGACTGCTCGATTCGCGAGTTGGCCAACGGCAATGTCATTGTCTTGCGCGAAGGCGGCAGAAAAGATGTGTATAGCCCTAGCGGCAATGGCAATTACACACCACCCAAAGCCGTGTTCGACAAATTAATCAAAGACGCGGGCGGCTATACCCTATTGCGCCTAAACGAAAATATTTTTTATCGCTTTGATTTGTCGGGCAGGCTTTTAAATATACGCGATCGCAACAACAACACCATGCAATTTCAGCACGCTGGGGTGCTGGTGCAATGAAAAACAGGGACATGACCCAATTCGAAATCCGGCGACATCCGGAAATCCGCGGAAATCCGGGGACATGTAACAAATTCGATTTTGAATTTGGTACGTGTCCCCGGATTTCCGTCCCCGCATTTCCGTCCCTAGCAATGATACGTTTGCTTCTATCTTTATTCTCCTCCCCTGCCCACGCCGCCCTCTTCTCCGATGACTTCAGCGGCAATCTCAACAACTGGACGCAAAGCGGTCAAAACTCCACGGTCACCTGGAACGCCGCCGGCGGCAAACTCCAAGTCGGGACGGGCACATCAACCGCCTACGGAGTTCTTCAGATCAAAAACGTAGATGCCGGGGCAAAAGACCTGCGCGTCAGCTTTGACATGCAGGCAGATCAAAAGGAAGACATAAGTGGCCTGTATTATCGAGGACTGTTTATCGAGATCAGCTCCCGCCGCATTCTGCTGCGAACACCCACGCCTTCCATTTATCGTGGCGTCACGCCGGGCGCAAATCATCGTCTGGAATTTGATTTCAAACGCAGTTCCACGGGAGCCAGCGTCAGCCTTCGCGTGGACAATCAGGCGGTATTCTCGAATGTGCCCATTCCGGCCAGCGCCCTCACGGACAATAAGATTGGCCTGGTGGCTCGGCAATACTCCCCCACGTTCACGATTGCGGGCAACGGCACAACGTTTTCCTCGGCCATTCGCCTGACTCTCAGCGGCGAGTTGGAAGAAAGCTATCAGGTCTCCGAAAGTCCTGTTTTTGCTCTCGCCAGTTGGCTTCCGTTTGCAACCGCCGCAAACTTCACGTTGAGCGCTGGAGACACAAACAAGACCATTCATGTCAAATTCAAGGACAGCGCCGGGAATGAATCCTCTATCTTGAGCGCCCAAATTCAAAAGCGATCGCTAGGAACGCCCGCGCTAGAGATGATCAGCGACCCCGAAAAAGATGGCGACTATCGCCTCACCTGGTCGGGCCAATCGGCCACGGGGGCCACGCTGTACGAATTGGTCGAAAGCGCCACGAGCGATTTTGCCAGCGTCAACCGGGCCTTCTGGCCTTCGGGCAATTTCGAAAACATTGTTCAGGGACGGCGAGGTCTCTACTTCTATCGCGTGCGCGCCTGGGACAAGGCGCCTGAGAACGGGGGAACTTCAAGCCCCTGGAGCAACACACGTTCGTTCCGCGTCCTGTTCGATGCGAATGTCACCGATGCCGAATTGCTAGACCAGATCGAATCGGACTGCGCAAAATACTTCTCGACCTATTCCTCCGGCATCACGGGGTTGGTGCGTGACGTGACAACCGATCCGGCCAAGTACAGCGTAGCCGCCACGGGTCATGGCTTGGTTGCTTTGGTCACGCTGGCCAGTCGCGCGGGCACGTCACGGCATTGGGAGAGCTCCGTGGATCAAGCAAAAGCACAGGCCGAAAAGATTTTGAATACCCTTGCCAATGTCCAGGCCAGGCAAGCAACCTCGCCCGAAATTTACGGCATCGCGGGCCTGCCGTATCATTTCACCAACGAATTTTGCCAGAGTCTTTCCACCTACGAGGTTTCCCCGGTGGATGCCGCCATTTTGATGGCCGGTGTGGTGGTGGCCGGGGAATATTTTGGAGGCACGCTCAAGACCAAGGCGCAGCAAATACTGGCCGGATGCAATTGGGGATTCTTTCTGGACGCGAGCGCCAACACCTATTACACGGGCTGGACACCCGAATCGAGGCTCTCCAGCGGTCACTACGATCGCTACACAGACGAAATTCTCTTGCTGGCCATTCTCGCCCGCGCGCAATCAGCGGGCTCCAATGCCGCGATAGACCGGGCGTTTTATGCGCTGCCTCGCGACCAGCGCAGTTATCAGGGATACAATCTCGTCAGCTCGTATTTTGGATCCTTCTTCACTTACACGCTTGCCCATCAGTTTTTTGATTTTCAGACATTGGGCACGGATCAACCCGGCAAGATATCCCAGCTTGCGAGTAATTTTCCAGCGATCAACTGGTGGAACAACTCCATCAACGCGATGCTTGCCAATCGTCAATTTTGCATGGACAACGCGAGTACTTATGCCTCGTATGGGCCAGATAGCTGGGGAATCTCAGCCACGATTCGGCCGGATGGTCAATACATAGGGGAATTCGGCGCAAAACCTTGCGAGTTTCAAAATGGCGCGCCTCTGCAGGACGGCACAATCCCCCCGCACGGGGCGGGCAGCGCCATTGCGCTATACAAGACACTAGACGAAGGCTCTCTTTCCAAGAATCCCGCTTTTCGCGCGCTACGAAATTTCTACGACACGCATCGCAAAAAACTTTGGGGAGAATTTGGTCCCTACGCATCTTTCCAGGCCGATGCGAGCGGCAATTTTTCTTACTCCCCTGTTTATCACGGCATCGAAAACGGCTTGATACTGGAATCAATAGAAAATTATCGCACCGGGCTTGTGTGGCAATTGGCGGCGCGGGATGCCAAAATCCAAGGCGCCTTGCAATTCTTTTTCGGCAAGCCCGCGCCCAATCCAGGCGTGGGCGCAGTGACTGTTGTCGCGCCCACAAGCCCACGGAACACAAATTTCCCTACTATCACGGGCACCAAGCCAGCCAACACTCTCTTGCTGGTCAACGGCGCGGGCTACGGCAATCTCACGGCCGATACCAATTGGGAATATCACGAGGTGTTGTCTGATGGACTAAATGTGTTGAGCTTCGCCGCGCGCAATGCCGCTGGCAACACATCGCCTTCGATCGGCATACAGGTATTCGTGGACTCGCGCGGCCCAACCAACACCTCCTTGAGCATCGCTCAAGCGCCCATCATCAATTCCCCTAGCGTCATGTTGAATCTTGTCTCAAACGAGGCTGGTGACGTCATTGTCTCGGAGGACTCGCGTTTTGCCAACGCACAATGGATTGCCTACACTAGCGCAAACGCGACTATGTCCATACCCTTTACTTTGTCCGCCGGATTTGGGACCAAGACCATTTACGCGCAATTCCGCGACGCCGTCGGGAACATGGCCAATGACTTTGCGTCTGCCCGAATCATTTATACCGATAACCCCACACCGCTGCCTACGCCCACCTTATCGGCCATAACCGACCCTGATGGCAATGGCCAATTTGTCGTCTCTTGGTCCGATGAGCGCGCCAATGGCGCAACTATTTACGAATTGGAGGAAGACACTCGCGCGGACTTTTCCACGCCTGGCCATAGACATTTTTGGCCGACCATCAACTCGGAGACTGTCACCGTCACGCCGCCGGGCACATTTCATTATCGCGTGCGCTCGTGGACAAAACCGCCCGAGCGGGGTGGACTGTCCAGTCCTTGGAGCATTGTTCAAACGCTGAACTTGTCCACGGCCGTGCAAACCCCGGCCGTCCCCCAAATCGCGGATTTGGGACCGGCCAATTATTACGGCCAATATCGCGTTGCCTGGAGCGACAGCGCCGCAAGTGGCGCCACACTCTATGAATTGCAGGAAGACATCAGCGCCACATTTTCCGCGCCCAGGACTTTTAGAACAACCACCCTCACGCACGACACGGCCTACAATGCGCCGGCCCGATACTACTATCGCGTGCGCGCCTTGACACGCGCAGCCGAGTCAGGCGGCGTTGCCAGCGGTTTTAGCCCCATAAAGACCAAAGACGTCATCGTAAAAACAAAATATCGCTTCACGGGCATCAAGGATCGCATCACGCAAATCACCGACACAGCGGGCAGGATCGTTCGCATCGAATACAACAACGCAGGCAAGATCAGCCGCATCGTGGATCCCGCAGGCCAATCCCTCTATTACGCGCAGGACGCGCAAGGCAATCTGGCCAGCGCGCGCGATAGGCGTGGCAACGAAGAACGCTACGAGCATCAAGACAATCACAACATCTCTAGCGCCAGCGACAGAACCGGCGCCACCAACTCACTGACCTATTATTACAATGACCGCGTCCAGACACAAACAGATGCCGCGGGCAAGAGAATCACTTTCAATTATATGTGGGAGACCACCTGGGTGACAGACGACAACAATGTCACCTATTTTTATAAGATCAACGACAAGGGATTTTTGGAATCCGTCATAGACCGGCTGGGTAATGTGCAGCGCTTTGGCTACGACGAGAACGAAAACATGACATCGGAAACGGACAAGCTCGGCAACAACACCATCACTACCTACGACGATCGCGGCAATGTCCTGACCACGACCAACACCCTGGGCCAGCGCATCGCACGCGCCTACGACGCCGAATTCAATAAAATCACATCCATCACGGATCCCGTCGGCAATAACGCGCAATTCCAATACGATGCTGCGGGCAATTTGATCCGGGCCATCGATAGACTTGGGAATGCCAACAACTTTGCCTACGACAGTTTTGGGCAAGTCACCTCCGCCACGGATGCGCTAGGCAACGTGACGCGCTTGCAATACGACGCCTCAGGCAACGTGAGCAAAATCACCGATGCCTTAAGAAATAGCACGGAGTTTACCTACGACATTTTGGGTAACAGAACCAGCGTCCAAGACGCCATCGGGCGAGTGACGAGATTCCAATACGACGCCAACGGCAATCTCACAAGCCAAATCAATGCGATGGGAAGGTCCATAGAATACCGCTACAACGCCGAAGACGATTTAATTGAAACGACAGACGAACTGGGCAATCGCACACAAAGCGACTACGACGATTTTGGCAATGTTGTGCGCATCACGGACCCGGAAGGCCATGTGCAGCAATTCCAATACGACAGCACACCCTTTTTGCAGGAGGGCAAAACCAATCTCACCCAAATCAGCGATCCCAATAATTTTGTCACCGTGCGCAGCTACGACGCGGACAATCGTTTGACATCGCTGCGCGATCCCATGGGTGGCGTCGAGACCTTTGGCTACGACGCGCAAGGCAATCTCACGCAGCGTCAAGACGCCATGGGCCGCAAGACGATTTACGCCTACGACAAACTTAATCGTGTGAGCGCCATTACGTATCCTGACATGTCCAACGAGACATTTGGCTACGACGCCGTGGGCAATATGACGAGAAAAGGATTACGCGATGGCAGGAGCATCTTCTTTGCATACGACAAGGAGTCCAGGCCCATACGCAAGACGCTACCCGGAGAAAGCGCAACCGTCTACGCCTACGACGCGCGCGGACTTCTCGTCTCTGCCACCGATGCCCGCGGCCCCATCCAGCGCCAATACGACGCCGTGGGCCGACTGCTCATGGAGGCGGATCAAGCCAATTCACCCGTTGGCTACGAATACAACGCAGTCGGCGCAAGGACAAAGCTCATCTACCCTGATGGGGATGTTCTTTTCTATCGCTACGACACCTTGGATCGGTTGATAGAGATGGACGACAACACAGGCCGCATGATTGTGCGCTACGACTATGACGCAGCAGGACGCAGAACACAGATGACATACGCCAATGGCCTCGGCACGTCTTACAATTATGACAGGGCCGATCGCCTACTGTCCTTGCGAGCGCAGCGAAGCAATCTCGCCCTAGATTATTCCTACGACAATGCCGGCAACATTCTGACAATGCGACAACCCAATGGAATCGCACAGTTCTCCTACGACCCCTTGCATCGCCTCCGCTCCGCGGGTATTCCACAGCTGCCTACGGCCACCTTCACCTACGACCCCTTAGGCAATCGCACAAACTCCACCAACGGCGCCGCAATCAATTACGCCACCAACGCCCTGAATCAATACACGCGCGCAGGCAGCAGCAATTTTTCCTATGATTTCAACGGAAACTTAACTCAAGACGGCGCCCGATCCTTTAATTCCGACTCGGAGAACAGATTGGTAAACGCCTCGACCTCCAACACAACGGACACCATGACCTACGACCCCCTAAACCGCCGCAGCGCTAAAACCGTAAACGGCCAAACCACCCGCTTCATCTACGACGGCGATCAAATCATCATGTCCCAGACATTGCGAGCCGCGGCAAGCGGCGAAGCAATCTCGAAATTCGTCTGGGGCCTCAACATCGACGAAGCCGTCCGAATGCAACGCAGCGCCGATCGCCGTTGGTACTACTATCATCTAGACCATCTAAACTCCGTGCGCGAAATCACCGATGACATAGGCAACATAGCAGAACGCTACGACTACACTGCCTTCGGCCAACCCACCATCCGCAATGCCACCGGCGCCGTACTTGCCGCCTCTGCTCTGGGCAACACCACGATGTTTACGGGCAGGGAATACGACTCAGAGATCGGACTCTATCACTACCGCGCCAGGGCCTACGATCCGAAGATCGGGCGATTCCTTCAGGCGGATCCGATTGGGTACGAGGGTGGGATGAACCTGTATGCGTATGTGGGAAATAATCCGGTGAATTGGGGTGATCCATTTGGGCTAGCGCCAGGCGATTCATATTCTTCGGCAGATGCTGCTGCGGAGCAGGCGATTCAAGATGTCAATGAAAGATCGATCAATGAAAATAGAGAATATGCGGGTCGAATTTATCGCAATCCTGATGGGACACATTCTTACACAAACCCGCGCCGTGGCACGAACGATTCATCGTACCCTGGTGAAACACCTCGGGGAAAGAAAAACGAGGGCTATTATCATACGCATGGTGCTTATGATCCGCGATACGATAACGAACATTTTTCACCGGCCGATAAGCGATTCAGCGACCGAGAAGGAAAACCAGGTTATCTAGGCACACCTGAAAAGAAAAAGATGAAATATACACCCCGCATAGGCAAACCAGGACAAGGTGCAGTTGTGCGAATAAGACGGAGACGAGGATGTTAGCAGGCGAATCATTTCATTGGCGTGGCAAGATGTTTATTGTAACTTGTTTCGCATTGCTGGCATTATTGACCACTAATTTTATGCTGACAGCCAAAGCAGAAGAACATTCATATCAACCCAAATCTGGATTTGTGCCAGATGAAAACACAGCGATTCTCATTGCTGAGGCAGTATTAATACCCATATACGGAAAAGAAAAGATCGAGAATGAAAGACCATTCGTAGCAACCTTGAAAGATGATGTATGGCATATTCAAGGCACGCTGCCAGAAGGCTATCTAGGCGGTTTCGCTGTTGTAGAGATCTCCAAAAGAGATGGGAAAATTTACCGCGTAAGTCATGGAAAATAAAGTCGCTTATGGAATTCCTGGGACACACGACGCAACCCAGAGTTCCAGAGACACACAACGTAACCCGAATTCATATATCCTGAGCGAGAGTCGATTGATACGAGGACTTCCCCCTCCCCCCTTGCGGGTCTCATTGATAGGAGCCAGAGAAAAGCGTATCAAGAACTGT
>CAZOWS010000264.1:0-21890 GCA_964583365.1 uncultured Actinomycetota bacterium | reverse complement strand
ATTCTCGTGCGCGGCCAGCCTGCTACCTGTGCCTCAAAGATTTTGGAAAATTTTAGAGCGCCCTACGATGCCACCGTGATCGAAAAACTCAAGGCGGCTGATGCGATACTCGTTGGCCGCGCCAACATGGACGAATTCGCGATGGGATCCTCCACGGAGAATTCGGCATATCAGAAAACGAAGAATCCTTGGGACATTACACGTATTCCGGGCGGTTCTTCGGGTGGCTCGGCGGCGGCTGTTGCAGCGCGCTTTGTGCCTTTGGCGCTGGGGTCCGACACGGGAGGATCCATACGTCAACCGGCGGCTCTTTGCGGCATTTCAGGGCTTAAGCCCACGTATGGCCGCGTGTCGCGCTATGGGCTTGTGGCTTTTGCCTCGTCTCTGGATCAAATCGGCCCTCTCGCGCACAATGCTGAGGACTTGGCACTTTTGCAAGCAACGATAGAAGGACATGACCCGAAAGACTCCACGTCGGCGGCCAAGCCTGGCGGTAATTACAAAGACGTCGCGAAAAATGGCCTGGCCGGCATCCGCATCGGCATTCCCAAAGAATATTTTATTGAGGGATTGGACCCGGCCGTGGAAAAGGCCGTGCGAGACTCTTTGAAATTATTGGAAAAGCAGGGCGCGCAACTGAAGGAAATTTCTTTGCCGCATACGGAATACGCGATTGCCACGTATTACATTGTCGCGACGGCCGAGGCTAGTTCCAATCTCGCGCGATACGACGGCGTCAAATACGGCATGCGATGGAAGCCAACCGGCACAGAGAAAAACGACTTGCTCGACATGTACGAAAACACACGCTCGAGGGGATTCGGACCCGAAGTAAAGCGGCGCATTCTGTTGGGGACCTATGTTCTTTCCGCCGGCTATTACGATGCCTATTATCTGAAGGCATTGCGCGCGAGGCGCCTCATTCACGACGATTTTCAGAAGGCCTTCGAACAATGTGACGCGATCGTGACGCCTACCACGCCAACCGTGGCCTTTCAAGCGGGGGAGCGCACGCAAGATCCGCTGCAAATGTATTTGTCTGACATCTTTACCATTTCTGTAAATTTAGCAGGAATACCAGCGGTCTCGATTCCGTGCGGATTCGGCAGCGGCAATATGCCCATCGGGCTGCAAATATTAGGCAAGCCATTCGATGAGGCGACCCTGCTTAAAATTGCGGGTGTACACGAGGCAAACACTGATTTTCACCGGAGAATTCCCGCGCTGTGAGTACCTACGAAACCGTCATAGGCTTGGAAGTTCATGCGCAGGTCAACACGCGCTCGAAGCTGTTCTGCGGGTGCAAAACCGGTTTTGGGGCGCCGCCCAACAGTCAAATCTGTCCTGTCTGCATGGGTCTGCCCGGGGTGCTGCCGGTCTTGAATGAGAGGGCAGTCGAGTGCTTAGTTAAGACTGGTCTGGCGCTCGGCGCAACGATCAGCAGTTTTTCCAAATTCGACAGAAAAAATTATTTCTATCCCGATTTGCCTAAGGACTATCAGGTGTCGCAATTCGACATGCCGCTATCGCAGGGTGGAATCATCGCGATTGAGATAGAAGGAAAGAAAAAAGATATAGGCCTCACGCGTATTCACTTGGAAGAGGACGCGGGTAAACTCATGCACGCCGAGGATGGTCGGCCGGTGAGCTGGGTGGATTTCAATAGAACAGGGGTGCCGCTCATGGAAATGGTGAGCGAGCCCGACATGCGGAATCCAGAAGAAGCGTTTGAGTATTTGCGCGTGCTCAAGCAAGTTCTGCTCTATTTGGATGTCTCCGACTGCAATATGGAGGAGGGGAGTTTGCGCTGCGACGCGAATGTTTCCATTCGCCCTGTCGGCCAACAAAAATTCGGCACAAAAGTGGAAATTAAGAATTTGAACTCGTTTTCCAACGTGCGCAAGGCCCTGACGTATGAAATTGCGCGCCAAACCAAGGCACTAGAATCAGGAGAAACCATCGTTCAGGAAACGCGTCTCTGGGATGCGGCAAAAGACCAGACCGCAACCATGCGCAGCAAAGAGTCGGCACATGATTATCGCTATTTCCCCGAGCCGGATCTTGTGCCCATGGTGCTTAGCCAGGAATATTTGAAGAGCATTCGGGATGCGTTGCCCGAGATGCCTGCAGCCAAACACGCGCGTTTTATGAACCAGTATCAATTGCCGACCTATGATGCCGGAGTGCTGACAGCCCAAACGGATTTGGCCGATTACTTTGAGTCCTGCGTCAAGCTATGGAATGACCCTAAAACCATAAGCAATTGGATCATGACCGAGCTATTGCGCAACTTGAACGAGACAGGCAAAAGAATAGCTGAATCTCCGATTTCGCCTCAAAATCTGGCTGAAATGCTCAAACTCATCAAAGACGGAGTGATTAGCGGAAAGATGGCTAAAGACTTATTCCAACGCATGTTGGATACAGGGAAGTCGCCCGGCGTCATCGTGAAGGAAGAAGGTCTTGTCCAGATCACCGACGAATCTGGTATTATCGGGGCTGTTTTAGAGGCTATGAAAGAGTCGCCTGGCGTGGTTGCCGAATTCAAATCGGGCAAAGAAAACGCGATAGGTTTTCTGGTCGGGGCCGTGATGAAGAAGACCAAAGGTAAAGCAAATCCTCAAGTCGTGAACAAATTGTTAAGGCAAGAGATTGGTAAGGGTTGATTATCTGTCATCCTGAACGTAGTGAAGGATCTCGTTTTGATACCTATCTAGATCCTTCGCTTCGCTCAGGATGACATGGGACTAAAAATGGGCCTATTTAGCAAATCCAAGAAAAAAGTCAAAAAGCGCGATATCCCCGAAGGGGTGTGGATGCGCTGCGAGCGCTGCGAAGAGATGGTCTTCAATAAAGAAATGGAAGACAATCTTCGCACCTGCCCCAAATGCAATTTCCATCTCACACTCACCGCGCGCCAGAGGCTCGATTTGCTGCTCGATGCGGGAACTTTTGAAGAGCGCGATGCGCTACTTCACTCGGGTGATCCTCTGGGTTTTCAAGGCCCCAAGACGTACAAAGATAAATTACGCGAAGATCAGGTAAAAACCGGTATGGTGGATGCGGTTGTCACGGGCACCGGCGCCATAGAAAATCACAGGGTGTCCATAGCGGCTACGGATTCACGTTTTATCATGGGATCCATGGGGTCGGTGGTGGGCGAAAAAATCACGCGGGCTATCGAATATGGGTTGGATAACAAATTGCCCGTGATCGTCGTATCGGGATCGGGCGGCGGAGCTAGAATGTACGAGGGTTGCCTTTCGCTGATGCAAATGGCAAAGACGAGCGGTGCCTTGGCGCGATTGAGCGCTGCGGAGCTGCCGTATATTTCCATACTCACGGACCCGACCATGGCCGGTATCATGGCCAGTTTTGCTTCGCTCGGGGATGTGATTATGGCCGAGCCTGGCGCGCTGATGGGATTCGCCGGACCACGCGTGATCAAGCAGACCATCAATCAAGAATTGCCCAAGGGATTTCAAAGCTCCGAGTTTCTGCTCGAGCACGGCTTTCTCGACATCATTGTGCATCGCCGTAATCTCAAAGCCCAGATAGCCAGCCTGCTGGGTTTTTTCGACAAGACGACCAGCGTCTATCAGCGACGATAAATGTCATTGCGAGAAACGCAGTGACGAAGCAACCCGGGTCTCCCTTGTTACTTGCAGGTGATATTCTTACCCCGCAGGGAATTCTGCACGATCACGTTCTCGAAATATTTTCTGGCCGCATTGCGCGCATTATTCCCGTCAGGCAATTGCACCATAAATCACCTGTCACACGTTTATCTAAGGGCGTTTTAGTACCTGGATTTATTGATCTGCAAGTCAATGGTGTCGGGGATTGTGACTTGGCTGTGCATGGCGATGCAGCCGTCGGGCGTCTCGCGAAACATCTAGCGCGTAATGGCTGTACGGGCTTTTTGGCCGCGCTAATCACAAGCGATAGAGAATCCCTACGCCGAGGGATAGCGTCGGCAAGCCCCTGGATAGCAAAACCCAACGGTGGAGCGCGCTTATTGGGTGTTCACCTTGAAGGGCCGTTTCTCAATGTCTTGAAAAGAGGCATTCATCCCACGAGACATGTCGAAATTCCTAGTCGCAAAAACGTGGACGATGTTCTAAAAATCGGTGGTTCCTCCCTGCGCCTCATGACACTAGCCCCGGAAATGCCTGGTGGTATGGAATTGGTGAAACGCCTGAAAAAGGAAAATGTTGTCGCCAGCATCGGGCATTCCAACGCAAGCTACGATGAGGCGATGCGAGCATTTGAGGCGGGCATAAAATCGGTGACACATTTGTTCAACGCCTGCAGCCCTTTTCATCATCGCGCACCGGGTATTGTCGGCGCAGCGCTGCAAGCACCCGAGGTCCTAGTCCAAATCATTTCGGACGGTATTCACGTGCACCCAGCCGCCCTGGATTCAGCTTATCGCATCAAAGGAAAAAATAAGACAGTGCTGGTGACGGACGCGCTTGTGGGTGGAGGTAAGCAATTTCGCTTTGCTGGCAAGAAAATTTGTTCGCGTTCGGTAAGGCCTTCGATTGGGAGGGATAATGTCATCCTGAGGAGCGGTAGCGACGAAGGATCTAGAATGGCGATCAAGATCCTTCGCGTTGCTCAGGATGACATTACCGTGCCGGGACAATTCATAGACGCAAAAGGTGTTTTGGCCGGATCCTCACTGGGTATGGCTGTGGCACTAACTAATTTTCGTAGTTTCGTCCGGGCGCCGTTGGAGGATTTGATACAATGCGTGAGCTCGACGCCGGCGACGTTATTGGGGCTCGGGCGTTCCAAGGGGACGCTCGAAAATGGTAAAGATGCCGATATGGTCTGGCTGGATGACAAGGGTGGCGTGCTAGCAACGTGGGTAGGAGGAGAACAAGTGTATGTGCGGGATAATCGGATACATCGGTAAGGCCAACGCGGTTCCCATCCTATTGGATGGTTTGAGCCGGTTGGAGTATCGCGGGTACGATTCCGCGGGCGTTGCCGTTCTGGAAAAGAACGGACATATCGCATTGCGCAAATCCGTGGGTGTCTTGCATCATCTCGTGGATTCGTTGGAGCGCACGCCTCTTTCGGGACATCTGGGCATAGGGCACACGCGCTGGGCCACGCACGGTAAGCCTTCGGAAGAAAATTCTCATCCGCATTGGGATTGCACGCATAGTATTTTTGTCGTGCACAACGGTATCATTGAAAATTTTCAGGAACTAAAGGATGAGTTGTCCGCCAAAGGCCATCGCTTTAGCACCGAGACGGACACGGAAGTGATATCGCATCTCGTCGAGGAAGAGCTGCGTGGCGGAGCCGCCGATTTGGTGACGGCCGTGCGCCTCTGTTTGAAAAAAGCGCGAGGCGCTTACGCGTTGGGAATTATCCGCACGCAGGACCCACATCTGCTGGTAGCCGCGCGCCAGGGCAGTCCCTTGGTGCTGGGAATAGGCAAAAACGAGACGTTTATTGCCTCCGACGCGATGGCGATTTTGCATCGCACGCGCAATATCGTGTATTTGGAGGACGGCCGCATCGCGGCGATTGATTTGAAGAAAGTCAAAATACTGGATAAAAAAGGCAAAGTCTATCCGATGAAGGTGCACAAAGTGGATTGGGAGTACGAGGCCGCGGACAAAGGGTCGTATGAAAAATTCATGGCCAAGGAAATTCACGAGCAACCTCAAATCATCGAGCAAACACTGGAAAGGCGGGCACCTGATAATTCCGACAAGATCGTGCTGGAAGACATATCGCTGACGAAAAAGCAGGCCAGAAAAATATCGCGCATAGCCATTGTTTCTTGCGGAACAGCCTATTACGCAGGACTGGCCGGAAAATATTTGCTAGAGAATTCTCTTAGCATTCCCGTCGAGGTTGAATCCGCCAGCGAATTTCGCTACAGGCCGCGCAAATTCCTGGACCCGCATACATTGCTTGTGCTCGTCTCGCAGTCGGGCGAAACTGCGGACACATTGGCTAGCTTGCGTGCGGCTAAATCTAAGGGTTGTCGCGTGCTCTCGATCGTGAACGCGATCGGCAGCAGCATCGCGCGCGAAAGCGATGATCTCATCTACACGCATGCGGGGCCGGAAATTGCCGTGGCATCGACCAAGGCCTACACAGCTCAATTGCTGGCTTTTCATCTGCTAACGTTGCATTTGGGCGCTTTGCGCGCGGAGATTGGTCTCGCGCACACCAAAAATGTTTTGAAAGAGCTGCGCAGAGTTCCTGATCAAATACGCGCGCTCCTGCAACAGGAATCGCGTATCGAGGCAATCGCGCAGAAACACTATAGGGCCAAAAGTATTTTTTATCTGGGGCGCGGCTTCAATTATCCGACAGCGTTGGAGGCCGCTTTGAAGACCAAGGAAATTGCCTACACGCACGCAGAAGGATACGCGGCAGGGGAGCTCAAGCACGGGCCGATCGCGATGATAGACCCGGATTTTCCTGTCGTTTGCCTATGCACACGCAGCGCGACCTACGAAAAAATGATTTCCAACATCAAAGAGGTGGAGGCCCGCAGCGGGAAAATTATTCTACTGGCGAGCGAAAGCGATTCTAAAATTAGGTCTTTGGCCGAGGACGTGATCTATGTCCCCGATGCAACGGAAGAGATTTCTCCGATACTAAACATTGTGCCCTTGCAATTGTTCTCCTATCACATCGCGCGCATCAAGGGCTGCGACATAGACAAGCCGCGCAATCTAGCCAAAAGCGTTACGGTGGAGTAGGTCTGCTGTCATCCTGAGCGAAGCTCAGGATGACAAGCTCAATTATTACCGTCGTTCTTTTAACGCGTATTGTTTGATCTTGCGGTCCAGCCTGTTGCGGGAAATCTTGAGGACTTTGGCGCTTTCGCTTTTGTTCCAGCCTCTTTCGTCGAGCACCGCCTGAATGTGGATTTTTTCGCAGTTGGAGAGAGGTCCCGGGGTCAATGTTGCTCGGCGTTGGGGGGTGATATCCGATGGCAAATGTTCGGGCAAGATAGTATCTCCGCTGCCCAGGACAACGGCGCGTTCAATAACATTTTTTAATTCCCGTATATTGCCCGGCCAATCGTATTTCACGAGAATTTCCATTGCGGTTTTTGAAATGGAATGAACCGGGCGACCGACCTGCGCGCGATGAAAGTCTAAAAAAAAGTTCGCGAGTTCCGGGATGTCTTCCTTGCGCTCTCGCAGAGAGGGCATCGTGATGTCTATGACTTTCAGGCGATAGTACAAGTCTTCTCGGAATCTTCCTTCCTGAATGGCTTTTTCTAGATTTTCATTCGTGGCCGCGATGATGCGCACGTCAACTTTGATGGTTTCCGTCCCACCCACGCGCTCGAACTCCCGTTCTTGCAGCACGCGCAAAAGACGCAACTGCGTGTTGGGGGAGAGCGTTCCAATTTCGTCCAAAAATAGCGTGCCACGATTGGCCATTTCTATGCGTCCGAGCTTGCGAGCCACCGCGCCCGTGAAAGAACCTTTTTCGTGACCGAACAATTCGCTTTCCAACAATGTTTCGTTGAGTATGGAGCAGGTCACGCACATGAAGGGGAATTTGCTGCGTCGGCCTTTCATGTGAATGGTTTTGGCGATCAGTTCCTTACCCGTTCCACTCTCGCCGCGCAGGAGAAGCGTAGAATCGGTGTCCTTGACCTTGTCCATCACATCAAAGATATGCTTCATCGGCTTGGAGGAGCCGATCATGCTTGTCTTGATATCCAGCGCCTGCCGGAGATTCTTGTTTTCTTCGCCAAGTTCCGTGTGCAGCCGGGCGTTCTCGATGGCCGTGGCAGCCTGATTTGCTATCAACGTCAATAGCGTCTCGTCCTCATCCTGAAAATAGGGACTGCCGATTTTATTGATTACTTCCACAGCGCCAATAACGACGTCGTGAAGTTTCATAGGAACGCAAAGAATGTTACGCGTCGGGAAATTAATTTTTTCGCTGATGTCTTTTTTGAAATGAGGATCCTTGGAAACATCCGGCACGTTTAGCGGTTGGCCGGTCTTGGCAACCCAACCCGCTATACCTTCGCCCAAATGCAGAGTAAACTTTTTTATTTCCCTGGCCTTGTCGCCAGTAACCGTGTTGAAAAAAAGATTTTGTTTGTACTTGTCCATCAGGAGAATGGAGGAGGCTTCGGCATGAATGATTTTGTTCACGACTTTGAGCACGCTTCGCAAAACGTTGTTCAACTCCAAAGACGAATTGATGATCGTGCCCACCTCAAGGAGGTTGGCAACGTTTTGAGAACCAGTTTCGGGTATTATGTCTTTATTTGTCATGGCTCGAATTAGGTTGATTTTCTCATGGCTTATCTTATATGATTTTTATGGTTTTGTCAAGGGTTTTGCTCCAAAACGCAACAGTTTCTCCTCATTATCTGCCATGACAGAAAAGTCCACCCTAAAAAAACGCATAGCCCGCTTGCGCGAGCAAATCCAAGATCACAATTGGCATTATTACGTGATGGATGCGCCTGAAATTTCTGATGCCCAATACGACAAGATGTTCGCCGAGCTCACGGATTTGGAAAAAAACTATCCTGCATTTGTGACTGCCGATTCCCCCACGCAGAAGGTCGGAGGGCCTATTCTCGAAGAACTGGGAGCCGTGAAGCATGACGTGCCGATGATCAGTCTATCCAACTGCTACGACGAAGAAGAAGTCCGCCGTTTCGACGAGCGCTTGCGAAAAATGCTCGGAGCTGAATCTGTCGAATACATGGCCGAACCAAAACTGGATGGACTTGCCGTTGAATTGGTTTACGAAAAAGGTATTTTTAAAGTGGGCGCCACTCGTGGCGATGGAACGGTAGGGGAGGACATCACGGCGAATTTGAAAACCGTGCCGGCTGTGCCACTTCGATTGCGATCCGCAAAAAGAAAAATTCCTAGCTATCTCAACGTGCGTGGCGAAGTGTTCATGAATCACAAAGATTTCAAATCATTGAACGAGCGTCGCGCCGAAACAGGAGAAGCGCTTTTTGCCAATCCACGTAATGCCGCCGCTGGCTCCTTACGTCAATTAGACACGCGCGTGACCGCGTCGCGCCCACTGGATATTCTATTCTACGGACTGGGCCTTGTCCGCGGCACTCGCTTTGCAGCGCATGCAGAATTTTTATCTCAGTTGCCGCAATGGGGGCTCAAGACTAGCTCTCTGGCGCAAAAGTGCGCGGGTATAGAAGAAGCCATTGCCTATCATCATCGCATGCAGGAAAGACGGGATAAATTGCCCTTCGATATAGACGGCGTGGTGATCAAAGTGAATTGCCTCAAAGATCAGGCGAAATTAGGCGCCATCGCGCGCAGTCCACGCTGGGCGATTGCCTATAAATTTGCTGGGCGACAGGCGACGACGGTTTTGCGCGCTATCGAGGTTGGGGTCGGGCGCACGGGTGCCCTGACGCCCGTCGCGATCATGGACCCTGTGGAAGTGGGCGGCGTAGAGGTGTCGCGTGCGACCTTGCACAATCAAGCGGAGATAGACAGAAAAGACATTCGCATCGGCGACACCGTGGTGATTCAGAGGGCCGGCGATGTTATACCGGAAATTGTCTGCGTGGTTGTCGGAAAAAGAACGGGCAAGGAAAAGAAATTTTGCATGCCGGAGAATTGCCCTGTTTGTGGGGCACATGCGCAAAAGGATCCCGACGAAGCCGTGCCGCGCTGTATTGGAATATCCTGTGCCGCGAAACTCAAAGAAACCATTCGACATTTTGCTGCGCGCCGGGCCATGGACATCGAAGGGTTGGGCGACAAACTCGTTGAGCAATTGGTGGACAAGAAAATAGTTTCCGATGTCGCCGATCTATTCTTGCTAAACAAAGAAGATGTGTCTCTGCTCGATCGCATGGCGGAAAAATCTGCCCTGAACATAGTGGAAGAGATTGCAGCCTGCAAGAAGACCAACTCGGCACGATTGTTGTTCGCGTTGGGAATTCGGCATGTCGGAGAGACTGTTGCGAGGCTGCTTTCTGATCGCTTTTCCAGCCTGGATACACTTGGTAAGGCAAGCGCCGATGAGATACAATCTGTCCCTCAAATAGGCCCCGAAATAGCCCGATCTGTCCTGGCATTTTTTCAGGAAGCGTCCAATCTGCGGACATTAGAAAAACTAAAAATGGCAGGGGTGCAGGGTGAGGCAGCTCCGGCAGCATCGCCCGGGAAATTCAAAGGCAAATCCTTTGTTTTCACCGGCAGCATGTCGTCCCTGTCGCGAGAAGAGGCGAAAGAGGCTGTCGAACAGCAGGGTGCTAGGGTTGGCAACGCGGTGAGCAAAAAGACAGATTATGTTGTCGTAGGGGAAGACCCGGGCTCGAAGGTCCAAAAGGCCAGAGAACTTGGCGTTGCACTTCTGAGCGAAGATGAATTTAAAAAGATGTTACGGGGGAGTTGAATATGAACTTGTTGGGATGTCTGTTGGGACTGGGGGCCGCATTTATGATGCCGCTGCTTGCTTGTGCAGAAGAACCCATCGCTACCGCAAGCGACCCGAGTTATGTCCAGCGCGGGATAGAGTTTGCGAGCGAGGGTCGCTACGACGATGCGGCCAAAGAATTCTACGAGGCGATCAAGGCCAATCCTTCCGATCCCGAGGCCCATTTCCAAATGGGTATTTTATATTATTACGTCAAGAACGACAAAGATCACGCGCTCACCGAATTAAAAAGTGCGTTGGCGCTCAACAGCAAAGACCCGGATTTAACCTATCATCTGGGTTTCATCTACGCCAAAGAGGGTCGCTACGACGACGCTATCGCGATGTACAGGCTGACTATCGATTTGGATCCTAACTACGTGGACGCGTATTACAGCTTGGGTATTGTTTATTCCTATTTCAAAAATCGCACAGAAGAAGCAGTTGTCGCATTTAAGGCGGCTCTGCGCCTTCGCCCGGATTATCCGCAAGCCCATTTCTTTTTGGGCAGTGCTTACGGCGCCATGGGCGACTACGAAAATGCGTTGAAGGAATTCCACATCGCCCTCGAGTTGGATCCGAGTTACACGGAGGCCCATTTTTTCATGGGAAATCTTTACGGGGGGCAGGGAAAGTATGAAGAGGCGATAGTGGAATTTCGCAAGGCGCTTGAAAGCAATCCCAACGACTCGGAAGTGCATTATAAGCTGGGTGTCATTCAGGAAAAACTTGGCAACAACGAAGACGCGATAAAAGAATTCCGCACGGTTCTGACCTTAAAGCCGCAACACATCGAGACACAGAACAATCTAGGCTTGCTGTACGCCAAGATGGGGCGTCTCGACGAGGCGGCCTATGAATTCACGAAAGCCGTGGAGAAATATCCGCGTTACACCAAGGGCATCAACAATCTTGGTATCGTGTACGCAGAGCAAGGCGAATTCGAGCAGGCCATAGCGCAATTCAAACGCGCGTTGCAGGTGAGCCCCAAGGATACACAGGCCTATTACAATCTCGGTGAGGCCTATTCCCGATTGCAAAGCGAGGGCGAGGCCATTTCCTACTACAAACAATATTTAAAACTGGCCCCTAACGATGATAATTCCTATAGAGTGCGCAAGTTGCTGGACAAGCTAAAAAGTATTCAGCAGGCCAAGCAAGCCACACGCAATCACCAGATCGCGGACCAATTGTTGGCGGATAGCCGGCAAGTTCGGGGCAGGGAGGACGTGGACTACAATCAAGGAGTCAGCATGTACAATCAAGGCAAGCTGGTCGAGGCCACGGATGAGTTTCAGAGATCATTGGCTAGCGGTGGTGATACGGTGGACAACAACATGTATTTGGGCGCAATTTTTAGTCAGCAGGGCCGCGTAAAGCAGGCGGAGAAGTCCTTCAAGAAGGCTTTGGAAACACGGCCGGAATATGCGGACGCGCATTATAATCTCGGCCTTTTGTATCTTGGCACGGGAAGATATGCCGACGCCATCAACTCGCTCTCCCGGGTGTTGGTTACCAAATCGAGAAACGTGGATGCTTTGAATGGCTTGGGGGATGCTTACGCCAAGACAGGGGATTTGGATAATGCTAGGCAGCAATATCTGAAGGCACTGGCGATAGATGGGAAATTGGCGAAAGCACATTCCAGTCTCGGCCTGGTGGAGAATTCTTTGGGCAATGCGAGCGAGGCGCTAACGCATTTGAATAAAGCGGTAGCGTTGGAGCCCTCCAATCCGGGATTTCTCAACAATTTGGCCACGGTGCATTTGGAAGCCAAGAGATATCGGGATGCCCGCATAGCCGCAGATAAGGCCATCAACGTAGACCCAACGAGCGCGGTCGCCTATTGCACGCGCGGGGAAATTCTCGTCGAGATGAAAGACTATCAGCAAGCGATTTCGTCCTACGAAAAAGCCCTGAACGATCCCAAATGGGGCCCTTTCGCCAAAAAGCAAGTTCGGGAATTAAAGAGCAAGATTTCCTTCAAAGAATAGCTTGATTTTGCCGGAGATATTGCAGGGGCGCGCCGAGTACGATGCGCTGAAGGGTGGTCAGCATCCAGCGCAACAGGAATTGAAGGCCTTGATCGATCAACAAAAGCAAGGACAAAAGTAGATACGCCCGGAAACCGTTACTTGGTCTTCGTCGACACAGGGGTTTCTTTATCTTTGGCTGTGCGCAATAGAGCGTTCAATTTCTCTAAATCGATGCCGCTTTCGTCGAAAAATTGCTGAAGATTGGCGCCACCTTCCGCATCTAGGTTCAGTCCAAAAAATTTCTGTGGTTTGCGCCGCTCATGATCCATTTGATATCCGCTTTCTGAATCGATTCGGCTAGCGCATGGAATTTTGCCATGTTCTTATCGTTGAGTTTGATATCGTTCACCGGAATCGCCAGGTTCGACAACGGAAGCCTATTGAGTTTTGTGATAAACGGGATTACCCATTAGGCGCTTTTGCCTTCGCGCGTGGAGAAAATGTCTTTTTTATGACGCAAAATACGGATATGCGCTTCGTTGACCGGAACGACACGGTACAAACCAACCATGCCGCCCAAAATATGGCGCAAAAAATAGGAACTGACTGCTGCAATAATCATTGCACCCAGAATTAAATACGGCAAATAGGGCGCGAGACCTACTGGAATGGATGGCCACATAAAAGTTGATCCCCCTGTGCTGACAGTTTATAAAAGCTGAGCCGCTTACTTGCGGCTGATCATGGTTTAATTTTATGCGGTCGTCAACAAAATGTGTGGCTTGTAAAGGTAAAGGGCCAGTTAATCGCGTGTTAATGCGCCGATCTCCTGCCATGGTAGGGCCAGAATGTTCTCGGCCAATTGGATCTTGCGGGGTGTTTGGCAAATTACATATCCACGTTTTGCGTTGCGATACTCGGATAGAAAGATGCTCAGATGCTTTGCGTCCGCGGGTGATGGCGATTGTGTCCACTTGACCTCGATGGGAATGTATTGGTCAGAATCAGCCACGACCCAGTCGATTTCAGGCCCCCCAGGGTCTCGCCAATAATGAATGGTACGCTTTTTCTGCGCTACCCGAGCGCAGCGCAGAAGCTCCAAGCCGATGAACTGTTCAAAGAGTAGCCCCAAGGTTTCTCTGGGTAATTCTGTGCCTTCGCGTGCGGCGATTCTTCGCACCCCGAGATCGAAAAAGAGGTATTTGGATGATTTAGATAATTTTTTCCTTGTCGCGCTGTGCGTGAGCGGATCGATGCGATGAGCGACCAGACAATCCTCTAGAATCTGGTAATACTCCGCGATGGTGGTATGGGCGACCCCGATTTCCTGGGATAATTTTCTCAGATTAGTGATTTTTCCCGACTCCGAAGCGGCAAGTTCCAAAAATCTGGAAAACGACCCGAGATTTCGCACAATGCCCTCGGCCCGAATTTCCTCCTCCAGATAGGTTGTTACGTACGATTCTAAATCGGTCTGTCTGTCGTCCTGTGCTTCCACTGCCAAAATACCCGGGAGTGAGCCATAAAGAAGGCGATCTAGGACATCGTGCGTAGGCGACTCTTGCAGAGTCAGCGGGTCCAGTTTAAGAGACACGATCCTTCCTGGCAGTAGATTGACATTTGGTCCTCGGCGCAATTTTCTCGCAGAAGACCCGGTTAGAATAAATTTTGCTTTTCCGTGATCTATCAAATGTTGAACGACGTCGAGTATCGCAGGGACTTTTTGCACTTCGTCTAGAACAACCAGTGGGCAGGAAACAGAACCCTTACCGGTCAAAGCTGCTATCTCGCCAGCAAGGACGCCGGGATTTTGTTCGTATCGCTGACGCATTTGGGGAATGGCAAGAGAAAGGACAAGATCGGCCGGGATGCGTTCAATCAACGTGCTCTTTCCCGTCTGCCTTGCGCCAAGAAGAAGCACGCTTTTACCCCTGTCCAACGCCCGGTGAATGCTCTTTTCCTGAAGCCTGGGTATGTATTCCATATGATCCATATTCCTTGAATATCGAGTATAAGTCAACCAAATTATTTGTGATGGGGTAATCGCCATTATACCTCCTGGCACATTCGGCTTCGCTCCCCTCGCAATGACTTTGACGTGATCGTGACTATACCGACCCTACCCTTGACATCCCGTTTTTTTTAGGCTATACTAATTTTCAGTAAAGCCATTTGTGGCAAGGACATAGGTTGTTATGTTCAAGTGGATCACTATGTTGGTGATTGTGTGTTTTCTTTTGCCGGAGGCGGCCTGTGAGGCGCTAGCGCCAAAATCATTATTTAAAGGTACTGGTGAAGCAAGGAGCAATACTGAATTGGCTGCCCGCGTACTCAAAAATGCGGTGCAGCGCATGAAAGAAAATAAATTCAATGCCGCCATGCAGCTCTATCAGGTAGCAGTCTTGCTAGACCCGCTCAGCAATAGTGCACTTGCAGGATTGGCCGATATTTATAGTAGTTCTGGTTACGAAGAATTGTATAGGGAGGCAGTGGATGTCGTCGATTATGGTCTCTCTATCACACCCCATGATTTCATTCTCTTGGAAATTAAAGCAAGAGCCTTGGTGAATCTGCAAGACCCCTCCGCCGAGGCAATATTGCGCGAGATTCTTCTGCGCGACCCCACCCGCATCAAAGCTTTGAGATCACTCATAGCACTCTATATTCATCGAGGGCAGCACGAACTTGCGTTTGCAACGCTAGGCTGGGCGCTAGCGTCCGCGAAGGAGCCTGACGAGGAGAGAAAATTTTGGCTCATGATTTCCGCGCTATTTAAGTTGCGTGATGATTTCGAGTTCTCAAAGATGGCCAGCGGCCATGCCTTGGGTTTGCCGCTCGACAGGTTACTAGCAAGCAAACATTTGGGAGCGATGGGGATAATCCCATTGGCCCCGTTCAGCAAGCTCGAGCCGGGATCAGAAGAAATGCAAGAAATTCTACGCATTGCCCATGGACACGCGGAACAGGGAAATTTTCAGCGGTGTTTCCTGATGCTGGATCGAGTTTCGAAACTTGCGCCCGACGACCCGGCCGTGTGGGCCGCGTTGGCCGATAATTACTTTTTCCAACAACGCGTTCTCAGAGCCAAGCAGGAACAACTGAGCCTTACCTTGGGGCAGATTGAACTATTCGAAGTTGTTTTCGTTCATGCAGCTGATTCCATGGAATCAGCGATCCGTGCGGCGAAGCAAGGCTTGGCTTTGAATACGGAACATCCGAGACTTCTCGCAAGCGCAGCGGATATATTTTCAGAGCATAGGATGTGGGACGAGCTACCTTTTATTTTAGACCGTGCGATGAAAGTTGCGCCTAATGATGTGCGTGTGCTGCGCGCGTTGCTTCGAGATCAGATTCATAACGAAAAGCCAAACGCTGGGCTTGCCACAGCCCGCCGCCTTCTCGAATTATCGCGCAATAAAGAAAACTGGGAATTAGGGTTGGGGCTGCTGACCACGCTGGCAGAGCAATTGCCCTACCCTGATCAAAAACGACTGCAGGGCATAGTTGAATTTAATCGCGGCGTTGTGCCCGCTAGCGCAGAGGAGTGGGACAGTTTTGCCCAAGCTCTTCAAAGCGTGGAAGGTAGTCCTTAGGGGGACCGATGCGGATGCTACGTTCCATTGTTGCAGTGTTGCTCATAGCTTGTGCGGCAATGCTCATGCAAGCATCACGTTGCAGGGCAGCTACGGACAAGCTCGCGCCGACTTCAATGTTTCGGCAGGAGAAGGATGCGGATACGGCCGCTGATTTACAAAACATGGAAAAAATCTGCAAGCTCTTTCCTGGAAATATTCCATCTATTGTGGCCTATGTCGATGCTTGTCTCACCCTCAAGCGGGTGGATCTTTTGCCAGTGGCCAGTGCATTTCTTGACGAAGGCCTTCGAGTGCACCCCTCGGACCCCGAACTTCTAGAATGGAAAGCAACACTTTTTCATAGCTCCGGACATCCCTACGATGCCATACATACGATCAAGACGATTCTGGCCGAGCACCCGGATCGCGTGTCCTCGATACTGCTCTTGTTCAATCTGCAGGTCAAATTTGGAGATTATGCAGATGCCATTCAAACGGCTTCATGGGGTCTTTACGTCAGCCGAGATCCCGACCTCTCTAGTGGGTATTTGCGTATGATGGCAAGATTGTTCGAGATCGTTGGTTTTAAGGATGATGCCGCGCTCGCAAAAAAACTTGCGGCGATACCTCCGTTTACGCAAGCTGAAGCGCGCGATTATCTCCATCAATTACGACGCACACCTATAAATCCCGCAGAAGACATGGCCGTGATTGAAAAGGCGCAGGACTTGGGGGCAAAAGGAAAATTCTCAGAGGCGATATCGATGTATCGCAGCCTCTCGAAAACCACATCTCAGGATCCCGCCGTTTGGTATGCGCTCGCCAAAGCTCTGCTACACTATGCGCCCATTGCAGCCGCACAGATCGAAGGGATTCCCAGGCGCGATAGAGAAAATCCTGCAATGGAGATGTGTCTTGCAGAAGCCCGCGATGCGATCGCCGAGGGTCTGCATCTTGCTCCCGACTATCCCGATCTATGGGTAGCCCTGGCAACCCTATACTTTAGGCAAAACAGGCAGGAGGAGGCGATGGCATCCGTGCGCCACGCATTGAGTCTGGACGGAAAAAATAAAGAAGGTCTTTTCTTGTTGCTGTCCCTTCAGACGAAAATAAAATCCGCGGAAGATGCGCTGCATACCGCGAATCGCCTTGCGAGCCTTGTTGAGAATCCGGTGGAGTGGCGTTCTCTCATGGAGCAGATAGCGATGCTGTATCCACGTACCTCCCTACAATCGCAGACGGCCGAGATGTTGGCCCCTCATTTTCCCCAATCCGCAGCAGAGCTTGATCAAGCCTTGCATGCGTTGGGCATGGGGGAATATCCCAGCAACGAAAAGACTCGCCAGGGACTTAAGACACAGGACGTCGTGGAGATGGCGTTGTGATTACCTTGCAACGAATAGCCAGGTTCGGGATGTGCGCATTTGTGCTCAGCATGATTTTGATGATGCCTGGCGTAGCAATAGCGACGACTCCGCAGCAACAATGTTTAGCGCCGGCGCACGATGATGCGGCATTCACGGCGATGGAAAAGAAAGCGGCGGCGGAAGTTCTTTTTGCAATCTTGTCCGATCATCCCAAGTTTAAGCATTTGACAAAAGCACAGTGTGGGCATCTGGCCTGGTGCATGGCGGAGGGCCTGATCGAGGCTAGAGCGATGGCCCAGGCAAAAAAGTCTTTGTTTGAAATTGCGGCGAAATTCAAGCAGCGCATGCAGGATTTAGTTTCTGCTGGGATCGATACTTCGGTTCGCATCCATGAAAACAAGGAGTTTACGGTTCCATTCGCAGATTGGCCTACAGAACCAGGATTTATTTTAGAGTTTGGAAAAGGCGATAAAAGACTGCTGTTGTTCCAAACAGACATTGCCCAACTGCAACGTGAAAAAGCTGCTTCTATGCTGATGACGCAAGGCGCGCAGATTGCGAACGGAATATTTTTAGCCGATTCCAATTTCTTAAATGCGTTTTTGTTAGCGACGGCGGCGTCGGAAGGGCATTACGACTATATACTGGGAGATTTCTTTCAATATATACGAGACAGTGTTGAGATATTGCGCGAAGCCAAGACTAAAGAGCCGGGGATTGAGCGTGGTGTTGAGGTGCCTTCGAGTATTCTCTCTCTCTTACAAGAGGCGGCAAAACCATCCGATGCTTCGCCTCCTGTCCTTGCAGACATCGGAGGAGGTTGTGCTATGGGACTGCGGCAAATCAAAAGTCAAATCCCATCCCTGCGCACGATCAATGTGGATGCAGTCGACTGGATGAATGCGGGCCTTGATAGAAAATCTCTAGGAAGGGCCATGCGCGCGCTGAGCCAACTGGATCTCCTGCGGCCTGATCTGGATCCTGTTTTTATTCGGGCTAAGGCGGAAGATTTTCAATTACCGGAAAAGGCGAACGCGATTTTTTGCCGTGATGTGCTTCTGTATTCGGAACGTCCGTTGGAGGCAATTTTTAACATACACAATAATTTAGCCGTGGGCGGACGGGCATTTATTATTTTCCACAATAGCCTCGGGATAAAAATATTGGATAAAAATAAGCAATTGCTTGGCGTCGAAGACCTGTTTGTCCAACTCCGGGATGCTGGTTTTTGCTTCCTGCGGGGTAAATCAGACTCGGCATTGTACATTCAGCGCAAGGAGGCAAGCCCCTTACGTCTAAACATGACACGGGAAGATTTTAATTCAGACAATACCGTCTTCCAAAATGTCTTCTATATTACGGAACCAGGCGAACCTCTGTACTCGTTTATGGAATCGGAGGGTTCTCCTAGCGCATCTCCAACAGGCCTGGATGTATTTACAAACGATACAGTTTTGAAAGAGCTATCCGAACGTTTGCTGCAAGGGGGCGACAAGTTAGCGATCGGAGAGGGCATGGAGGACTTCAGCATGCGTCGCGGTTCGACGATATATTTTCATCCTGCTTTTTTTGTGGGTGGCAAGGATGGCCTGGATGCCGACGCGTTTCGTGCCATTTTGCGCTCGCAATTAAAGCGGCATGTGTTTACCAAGTCCTCCTACGATAGCAAAGTGGAAAAGGTTGTCTGCGAGACAGCCGGCGCTGTAGCTGAGAGTTGCTCGCTGCTGTACATGGATCGCCCCGAAAACGATTCGCGTTGGATGGAAGCCCAAAGAGTGATAGATGCAATGAAGCGCTTGCACACCATGAAAGATTTTTTTGCGCGGCACAAGTTATTGTCGAAGCGCATGTCCGGGAAACTCGATCTTGCTCATAAGATGATAGAACCAAAAACCCACGCGGATGGCACTACGCGCGTTGGCTATCACAGCACTTGGAGGCTGACGGAGCAGGGTTTGAGCGATGTCGTTTTTAGGATTATGGATCCCGTTGCGAAAAGGAGCAGCGATTATCGCTTTATGTTGCTTATTGCGAGCTGTCGTTTGGCCCAGCACGGTGATGGGTATCCGGAGGTTTTTAGTGGCAGGGCAAAAGAGTCTATGCGAATGGAGGATTGCAACAGCGTGGATTTGGGCGCGCAAATGGATTTTTGTGCCCAGCTCCTCGATGGGATACGGCAAGGCGAAGGAAGCCCCGGTTTCGAACGGGCGATGGAGGCCATGAAGACAGGCTCTCTGACCAGCAATCGTAATATTCAGCAAGTTGTTTTCACGCTACTTAAAGCCCTTGGGTATCTTTTAGAAACCGAGAAGGACGAAAATCGAAGAAAGGCCATAGAGGTATTTTTATGCTCCTATTTTGATAGTTTTGAGGCACGTATAGTGGACACGGCGATTCCGTTTGCGGAGCATTTGCTGGATGAAGCGACGGCGCGTCAAGCGGATCTTTACTTTTTATACAAGGGCGCTTGGAGTCTGAGAGAGATCACTCAAGCCGTTGCGCGGGCGAGGGGAATGCCTAGCGAGAATCAATTGCATCCTCTCTACTTTACCAAAGAGATGGCGGGTAGAAATTCTCCCAGTCTTCATCTGAAATTCCTGAGCGACAGCGGATTTTTCATTAGCAGGACGCGCATGTTCGTGGACACAGGATTTGAGGGAGCATTGCCCAAATACCTGACAGATTTAGTCTCGGATCCAGATCGCGTGGCTGCCTGCAACCGGGAATACGGTCTGCATCTCAATCCCATTCCCCGTGCGTCGATAGGCACTCGTCTCCTGGCGCATGATGCGAATGCGCGGACAGATGCTGCCTACGACCTACAAGGCTTTGTCCCTGCATCTTCGCATATGGGAATAGCGCAGTTCTTGGACGATGGTGTGGAACAGGGCCATACCTCCCCCCTGTTTTTCAACGAAGTCGGAGGAAGGCTATTCCCGAGAATCGAACACACCTATTTACCTCGCATGCATCAGCTCAGTGAGCGATGGCTGCAAGGCGTTCTGGCAAAACACTTGCCTAACTCCGTGATGCGATTGCCTCAGGCATTCCCAAAGAAGGCAGCGGGAGAACTGCTTTCGGTATCCAACCTGCATGCGCCCTCTGTCCCGTCTCCTCTCTCGGGGGGTGAAATTCGAATTATCCAGGGAATCCTTCAATCGGATCAGAGCATGATTAGCAAGCTGCTCGAAACTTCCGATGGCCGGCTCTGGCTTGTGTATGCTTTGCGAAAACTCTTCTCTGTTGATCCACCCATAAAGTTTACTCCAACGTTTGATTTGGCGCTTCTGCTAGGCCCGGATCACCCATGGACAAAACTTTTATACAAAGCACTGGCGGACATAGATCCCGCCAAGTCGGGACTAATCGTCTTGCACTTGCAGCGGTATGCCCGGGAGAGCCTGTCTCAAGAAGTTGATGCCAATACCCTAAGGCCGCATTTGCTTCGTTTAAATGACATTCTGATATCCATTGCCACAGCATGGCAAATAGATCCCTCTGACATTGCCACCATGACGGTTACATTTCACGCCAGACTTCACGATACTGCATACCTGGATCAGTTGAATCTCTTAAAAGGCAGAGATGGAAAAACGATTTACTTGATAAACGATAATATGGGGCCAGTCGTGCAAATACTGGGTGAAACCGCTGAAGGCATCGTGCGCATTGTTGCGAATAGATTGCCTGCCCCGCATGTTCGAGTGTCCTTTCCCGATGATTTGATCCCTTATCTTGAATCCCTGCTGCGCAGAAAGAATTTCTTTTTCCCTCTAGCAGATGCTGTCAGGGCCGAAATTCAAAGACGCAAGGGCGCGCGTAGAAGTCCGCAAATACCGCTGACGTTGGATGGATTCCGCTCGCTTCATGCGACTGTTATAGGAGATGCAGAAGGGAAGCACTCTGCGCATGACTACGTACTGGAATGCATAGAGAAATACCGTTCCAAGGGACTCAACGCGGCTCTTTTGCCAGAAACCATTCTTGTGGACCATGACGGGATACGCATGCTGATGATGCATGATTTGACTAAGATGGGGGAGTGGGCTGCGCGGAGAAGCCCTTATAAAATCCTTGGGTTTTTGCAGGGTGGAACTCTCTACCCGTTAGCAAAAAAAGATGAGGAAAATGTATCCGCCTATCTGTCCTCCCTTCCTGCTGCTGAAATCAAGCACATGTTAGTAAAAAAGAACATCAGCACGACCTTGGAGGATCCTGAAACATTCCTAAAACTTGCAACATCAAGACGCGGGAGCACCTATGCCGGACATGATGCTGCGCTGGAAGAGGAAATCGTTCAAGCCATCAAGGGTATTCCAGGTCCTATCTCTGTTGTGGACGTAGCGATGGGCGGCGGAGAATTGCGGGCGCGGTTGGAAAATCGCTTTTCGGCGGATGCGCGTTTGCGCTTTTTTGGAACGGAACCTGATCCAAAGAGCCGGCGCTTGGCCACCTTGCGTCTGGGGTACTCGGCCGCCATCGCGGATATTCCAGCAGAAAATCTCTCCCATGCTGGTTTTATCTCGCAAATACAAAACACGCACAAAATAGCG
>CAZOWS010000263.1:0-4087 GCA_964583365.1 uncultured Actinomycetota bacterium | reverse complement strand
TTCGCCGACCGACTTCATTTGAATCGTGAGCGTCGGGTCGGCCTTGGGGAATTTTTCGAATGCCCAGCGCGGGATTTTTACCACGCAATAGTCTATCGTGGGCTCGAAGCATGCGGGCGTCTCGCGCGTGATGTCGTTGCGAATTTCGTCCAGCGTGTAGCCGATGGCAAGCTTGGCCGCAATTTTCGCGATAGGAAATCCCGTGGCCTTGGATGCGAGCGCAGAGCTGCGTGAAACGCGCGGATTCATCTCGATGACGACCATGCGCCCGTTTTCCGGATTCACGGCAAATTGAATGTTCGAGCCACCGGTCTCGACGCCGATTTCACGAATCACGCGTATCGCGGCGTCGCGCATGTCTTGATAGCACTTGTCGGTAAGTGTTTGAGCGGGCGCCACGGTGATGCTATCCCCGGTGTGCACGCCCATCGGGTCAAAATTTTCTATCGAGCAGACGATCACGACATTGTCTTTTTTGTCGCGCATGACCTCGAGCTCGAATTCCTTCCAACCTATCACGGACTCTTCAATCATGATTTCGTGAATCGGGCTCAACTCGATGCCACGCGCGGCGGCGAGTTCGAACTCTTCCACGTTGTAGGCTATGCCTCCACCAGCGCCACCCATCGTGAAGCTGGGGCGAATGATCAGCGGAAACGTGGCTATTTCCTTGCCCACGGTTTTGGCCTGCTCTAGGCTCCGCGCAAAACCCGAACGCGGGGTTTCAAGACCGATGCGGAACATGGCCTCCTTGAACAGTTCCCTGTCCTCGGCTTTACGAATCACGTCTTCGCGCGCGCCGATCATCTCTACATTGTATTTTTTTAACACGCCGTTTTCGGCAAGATCTATCGCGGTATTCAACGCAGTTTGGCCGCCTAGTGTCGGAATCAGCGCATCGGGTTTTTCCTTGGCGATGATTTTTTCGACGATTTGCCAGGTGATCGGTTCGATGTATGTCCTGTGCGCGAATTCGGGATCGGTCATGATCGTGGCCGGATTGCTGTTTACCAGAACAACCTCGTAGCCCTCCTCTTTCAAGGCTTTGCAGGCCTGCGTGCCCGAATAGTCAAATTCGCATGCCTGACCAATGACGATGGGGCCCGAGCCTATGATCAAAATCTTTTTGATGTCCGTTCGTTTTGGCATCACGCACCTTTCAATTGTCACCTTTCACAACATGCAACAGCAAATACAAAGCGCCTGGAACACCACAAAAAAAAGAAAATAATTAAAGCAACTGTTACTGCTCAGATGTCGTTTGGAAATAGCTTTCCCCCCTCCTTTGTAAGGAGGGGAAGGGGAGGTAGAGTGTTGATGCACGCTCTACCCCACCTAGCCTCCCCTTACAAAGGGGAGGGACGGGAGCAGTTCAAATCAATTTTGTCCAGCGTTTATCTTCATCATGTCGGTGAAGCGCGTGAACAGATAGCGCGAATCATGCGGCCCCGGCGACGACTCCGGATGATATTGCACGGAAAACACGGGCATTTTTTTGTGACGCATGCCTTCGCTTGTCTTGTCGTTCAAATTAATATGCGTGAGTTCGACTTCGTCGGGATGCAGCGACGCAGGATCCACGGCAAAGCCGTGATTTTGAGACGTGATCTCAACTTTGCCCGTCGCTATGTCCATCACGGGTTGATTCGCGCCACGATGACCGAACTTCATTTTGAATGTCTTGCCGCCGAGCGCCAAACCGAGCAATTGATGGCCTAGACAAATCCCGAAAATCGGAACCTTGCCGAGCAATTGCCCCACCGTCGCGATCGAGTATGGCACGCCTTCCGGATCCCCGGGGCCATTGGAGAGAAAGAGGCCATCGGGCTTCAGCGCCAGAATCTCGTCGGACGTCGCGTCGGCCGGGAACACGGTCACGTCGCATCCGTACTGGCGCAACAGCCGCAAAATATTTTTCTTCATGCCAAAATCCATAGCCGCCACTTTGAATCGTGCCTCGGCGAGTTCACCGCGATTGTCTCCAGTCTTCCAGGGCTGACTTTCTTTACCCTGCTCGTCCCAATGATAAATATTCGCGCAGGTGACTTCTTTGACAAGATCGCGTCCGACCAGGCCCGGCGAATCCTTAGCGCGGCGCACTAAATCCTGTTTGTCGCGATGCTCGGTAGAAATTATGCCTTTCATTGCGCCGCGTGTTCTCAAATGACGTGTCAACGCGCGCGTGTCAATACCGGCCAAACCCACGATATGATATTTTTTCAAATATTGGTCCAGCGTGAGGCCGCTGCGATAATTGCTGGCCAGCGAGGAAATCTCGCGCACGATGAAACCTTCTACTTTGGGGCCGACGGATTCGGTGTCCAGCTCGTTGACTCCGTAATTGCCAATCAGCGGATAGGTCATGGTCACGATTTGGCCCTTGTACGAGGGATCGGTCAAGATTTCCTGATAGCCGGTCATGCTGGTGTTGAACACGACCTCGCCGGTTTTTTCCCCGGCGGCGCCGAAGGCCATGCCTTCAAAAATAGTGCCGTCTTCCAAAGCCAGGTAACATTTCGTTGTCATAAAATTGCCTCTGCACATGTTCCCCTCCTTTATAAGGAGGGGCTAGGGGAGGTAGTCATTGGTCGCATAGCCAATCTCTACCCCTCCTATTGTTTCTACCGCGCTTCGCTTGCTCCTTACAAAGGGGAGGTGATTAATTTCCCGTCGCGCATTACAATTGTACCACCCACCATGGTGATCAGGGCAGAACCATTCACCTTCCAGCCGTCAAAAGGACAATTACGCGACTTGGACTGAAATTTAGCCACGTCGATGACCCACTCTTTTTCCAGATCCAGCACCGTTATATCCGCGTCGGCACCGATCGCGAGCGTGCCCTGCTGCAGGCGCAAAATGCGGGCCGGGGCACAGGACATTTTATCCACGAATTGGTTTATCGTGAGAATCCCGCCATGCACAAGCTTGGACAGCCCAATACCCACGGAGCTTTCCAGGCCGATGATACCGAAAGGCGCCTCGCTGAACTCCTGATCTTTTTCAAAATCCGCGTGCGGCGCGTGATCCGTGGCTAGCGCGTCTATAGTCCCGTCGGCCAAACCTTCGAGCAGCTCTTCGCGATCGCGCTCGGAACGTAACGGCGGATTCATTTTGTAATGCGTATGGAAATCCGGAATTTCCTCGTCGGTCAGCGCGCAATAATGGGGTGCCGTCTCGGCTGTCACTTTCAACCCGCGAGCCTTGGCTTCGCGCAAGAGACGCACGGTCCCACCGCTGGAGACATGGGCTACATGCAGCGCGGAACCAGTCATTTCGCAGAGGACAATATCGCGCGCAACCATCACTTCCTCGGCTGCGGACGGAATACCGCGTAGCCCCAGCATCGTGGCCTTAAAGCCTTCGTGCAACACCCCGCGATGCGACAATTCCGGATCCTCGCTGTGGCTGATCACGGGCAAATCGAACATGCCCGCGTATTCGAGCGCGCAACGCATGATTTGAGAACTGGTCACGGGCCGGCCGTCGTCGGACAACGCGACAATGCCAGCTGATTTCAAATCGGCTATCTCGGAGAGCTCCTTACCTTCCTGTTTTTTTGTGATGCTACCCACCGGATGCACGCGCACGACGCCCTCTTTTTTTGCCGTGGCGAAAATGAGTTCCACAACGCCGGAATGATCGATGACGGGATTGGTGTTCGGCATGCAAGCCACGCCGGTAATGCCTCCCATGGCCGCCGCGCGTGTCCCGCTCGCGATGGTTTCCTTGTATTCGAATCCGGGCTCGCGCAAATGCACGTGCATGTCGATAAAACCCGGGCAGACGATTTTTCCCGAGACGTCCACGACGGTCGCGCCGTTGGGAGCGATGACGGCTTCTATCGCGTGAATTTTCCCGTTCTTGATCAAGACATCAAAAATGCCGTCTCTGTTTGTGGAGGGATCGACGACGCGGCCTTTGCGTAAGAGAATCGATGTATCTGTCATGGCTAGGCTGTGCACCTTGCTTTTGATGCTTTCGTCTGGGGTCCCCTGTGCGGCTTCGGGGCTGGGGGACACGACCAAAACAGTCGTGTCCCTGTATGCAGTGTCCCTGCTTGCGATATGCTCACTCCGTTACTCCT
>CAZOWS010000262.1:0-9843 GCA_964583365.1 uncultured Actinomycetota bacterium | reverse complement strand
TGGCTTCTCTATCAAACCCTCGCGCAAGCCCTGGACCAGGACATTCTCCAATATATCCAGCGCCTTGGTGCCCCTGCGTGTCGTAATAAAACGCACGATAGAATAATCCTTTTCATCCCTGAGCAAACCCCGCCTTGCCATTTTTTGAATCATTTTGAGCACGGGTATGGCTCCGGCGCCTTGATAGTGAAGGGTAGGGAGTAGCAGCGATTCCCAGGCAGACGGATTCCTGCGCAGAAAGTGCCGCATCTCGTACAGGATTTTTACGAGCTCTTTTTCGTATCCTTTTACGGCCTCCATGGCTTGCAATAATTGTCTGCCAACTTTATCGAGATCTTGAGATGTTTTTATCATGGGAAGCAGAGACCGTATGCCCTGGCCCAGGACTAGCATGACATGCCCTCCCGAGCGTTCGCCCAGTGCAATCAAACCATCCCACAGTATGGGTAAACGATTGCCGCAGCCCTGCATGGTCGCTGGCCAGTCCGTTTGAAAAAAGTTTAGTGCTTCCATATAGAGACTGAAACCGTCCTCATGGGTACTGCGAATCACGTCTAACAGACGCGCCTGATCATTCCAGACGCGTTTCAAATCATCGGGCTGATCGATCATAATCCGCGCTGCCGCTAGGGAAGGTAAAACAACATGCGCGCCATCTTTACTTCCTTGTATAAATTCTTTGAGTCTTGGCCAGAAAAGTGAAAATTCTTTCCCGAAGGCTTTTTTTAATGCGGGGAAACCTATACTAAATAAGGATTCTAGGGAGCCCTGTCTATGGGACATCGCTATGGCAAAGAAATCTTTCCAATAGCTACGAAACTCCTCGCCGAATGCTTCCCTCGTTTCTTTCAAGGAATACAGAACATGCAATCCAGCTGCCCCGCTATGTACCTCAAGTATTCGCACAATATCGGGCCAGTAATACTCCAGATCATCTCCAAAGATGTTGATAATGAGGGGTATCCCACTTTTGATGAGTTCCGCCGAATGAGTTTTGGCGGAAAGCATGATTTTCATGATGTCGGGCCAATACTTGAAGAAAGCCTCTCCCAGCAATCGTCGGGCTTGCGGCAAACCGTCCTTGAACAAGCTACCCACCTCATACCCCGCAACAGGAATCAAGCGCAGCATGTCCGGCCACAAATTCCAAAACCGATCGCCGAGGGCTGCTTGCATAGCGGGAATACCATTTTCAAAAAGTGTTATGGCGAACGTGCCAGATATAGTAGAGCAGATATCAATAATTTCCTCCCAATGCTCATCGAATTGCTCGACAAATGCCAGCTTCGCAGCTTTCACGGCTTGAAATACTTCAGCGGCATTCGAGCCATTTTGCTTACACAGTCGTGCTAAGCCCGGCCAATACACAGGTAATCGACCCCCAAAAAGTTTTTGCGCCCCAGGCACAGCGTCCACAAAAAAATCTGCCGCCCACTTGTCTACTCTTTCATCGGATGGACCTCGAAATGCCGACCAAGGGCGAGAACCGTACATCGCCGTCATCGGCTTAAAATCCCCTATACCAAATGAAAAATTCCAACATTTCTCGATCTTGTCGCGCGCGAGTTTTTCAAGGCGATGCTCTAGCTTTGGCCATGGCGGATACTCTTTGTTTAGCAGCACCGAAGCGCCCAGACGGGATTTTCCGGGAGTCACGGCGATGGTACGCAGTGCGCGATTCATGGCCTTCCCGTCCCGAGAATTCTTGCGCGCGAGCAGAACTATTGCCTGCAAGGGTTTGCGATGGCGAATCCAATTCCCGTCCCATTGCTCGAACAAGACAGAAAAATCATTTTTCCAGCCTGGAATCCGCGTTAGAGCTGCAACTTTTTCCTGCAGCGCTTCAAGCGATTGTTTCGAGGTTGCCTTGATCTCCAGAATGGCCTGTTCAAGTTTGATTTTCTCGGCCTCGGAGACCGGCATGGACGTCGACGGGAGCGCCTCCTTCACTTTGAAATACGAAATGCTCACGGTGGCCAAATCGGAGTCGGGTCTGCGCGAGCTTTCAACGATTTCCAATCCTGCAGCCTTGGCGGCCTTCAAGAAGACTGGCAATTCTAAAATGTATTGATCCGAATAGCCGTGCCCCGTGTCGTAGGCGATCGTCGGCGTCTTGCCGCGATTGCGCGCAGCCAGTTCGGGCGGAATCGTGTGCAATTCCAGGGCAACAAGACCGAATCGGCGCATGTATTTTGCCCAACGCGCGAAATGCTGGCGCAAATCAAGCTCCAATAAATCGTTGGAAATTTCCTCACCGCGATGGCAAAAAATGCCCGTGGATTCGCTGGGTCGCAAATCCGACAAATCCGTCGGAGATTCCCACGGGCGATTGTGATCCAAGAACGAGCGGACGCTGAGCATATCCTCGAGCGCTAATCCACGCTCGGCTTGCAGCCTTGCCGCGATTTCATCGGGATTGCGAATGTCCCCGCGCAGCATCGCATGCGCGATGCCGGCTTCCTCCAACTGCGTATGCGCAATACCCAGCGCGACAGGATTGTAATCCACGCCAACGATTTTTAACGGATATTTGTCCAACATCGCGCCGCGTTTCGTCTGGTGTTTTACTATATCGTAGAGCTCTTTTAAAAATTTCCCTTCGCCGCAACCGACGTCGCAGATCCCCTTGGGCTGATTCTCAAAATCATCGTTGTCAAAGATTTGCTTGATCACCGCTTCCATTTTTTTGAAATAATTTTTATGGGCCTCGGAGCTGTCCCATATATTCATCCCGCGGTCCACGAGCAATTCAACGCCGTTGGCGTCGTAGCGCGGCGGATCAGGATTGATGAATGTCAATTCGTGTAGCCTTGCCAGCGTGGGATAGTAGGAGACGGGCACGCCATACACATGCGGTGTCTTGATGGCTCTTTTGCCCTCGGGCGTCAAGGTTTCCATCGCTGAACCTGCGCTATCTATCCACCCTTGCGTTTGCAAGAGACCAAAGGCGTTCAAAACATTTTCAAGATTGGGTCCCAAACTTTCCTTAGCTGCGAATGGAAGTTTTCCGTCAACATCAAATTTTTCCAGTATTCCTCGCCGCGCCAATGCCACCATGATGGGCCCTACGACAATTCCATCCAAATGCCTCACGATTTGCTTTCTCACCTGCTCGCGCGCAGGGTCTCTTTGATACGGCAAATCCCAACGGCGTGATTTCATCGCCATGCACACATTGTCAAAATCGCGCTGCAACTCTTGCAATTCTTTACTGGTATTCCCATCAAAAAGAATCTGCTCCATTTTTGTTGCCGCGGGAATAAATGCCGCCGCCTTGCGAAAAGCCTTCATGTAGTCTTTGGCAATCTCCCCCTCTTTGGTCCATCGAAATTCCCAATCATGCGTATTCCCTCTGTCAACGCGCTTCATCTCCACCCAACCTTGCGACGCCATCGCGCGCAATCCAACCCCGATATAGCCTCGCGCGCCTTTTGTCTGCGCGGCCAACGAGCGCAACGTGATCCTCTCGGCGCTATCCGACGCAGGAAGTAGTTTCAACACCCCTCCGTCTTCGAGCGACACCATCGTGGGTACCAGCCCAATGCCATCCAAATGCTCGAATGCTTTTTCAAGAAAGGGGTCAACCGGTTTTTCTTTAAGGAATGCAGTTCTGGGGGCTAAATGAGATGGGTGATCCGAGGGCGAAGGATAGGCCAACGGCATAGGCCAAAGCATCGAGACCGACAGCATAAGTTGCAAAATTTTTAAAAAATTGGACCGAGTATAAGCAGTCGCCTTCATCGGTCGTAATTGTATACTAGATTGGCACTTATGTCAAGGTGCCCTTGACATTTTTCATTTCAGAGGCTATACTGTAAAACGAGAGTGAGATGCTATGACATATTCATGCACAAGAGCAGCTTTGCGTTTGGTTCTTGCGCTTGCGTTGTCCACAACGCTGGTGAGCCCAGCCTTTTCTCTTGCGCCAACCTCGCGTTATGCCTCCACCACGGATGAAGCCATTCTCCAGCGGGCCCAAACCGATGCGTGGTTGAGCCGCATTGTTGCCATACTCCATGAGCAGGGAAAAGAAAAGGCAGGTCCCGATAAGGCGCAGGAAAGGCTTTCCGCGATACGGGATAAAATCAATCAGTACATGGCATCGCAGGACAGCTACATCACGTGGAAAAATGTTTTCACCGGAGCCGATCAAACTGACTATTTTGACTTTGTCATTGCCCAGGAAAGGCATTGCTTCGCGCTAACCCGAAACCACTTAGCCGACGTGGATGTAATCGCTTTAGAAAACGCGTTGCCATCCGCGGTGGCAACGCTGAAAGTTGCCAAATTCACGCGGCAGTCCTCGCGCCAAGAGCGCGATTTATTAGAGTATTCCGATATCCTCTTGCAGGAAGCGATAAGCGAAGGCAGATTTTTTGCCATTCGGGATTTATTGCACACCGATTTTGGCCCCTTTTTCAGTGGCAGCACAGAAGATATAGCGAGGAAATTTGTGGCTCAAATCAATATTTCCGATGCGGAAAAGAAAATCGTTCTACCACGAATGATCACCATGCTATCGGAGTCCGACAATGCCAAGCACGTGCGGGAGATGTTTAAGAAATTACGAAAAAGCGTCATAGCCCTGGAGAAGTCAGGGGCCAAGGGGCTGGAACAAAGGCAATTCACGCTTGTCCTTGGCAATGGCCCCACTCCGCTGATGTATGTCCGCACAGAAGAAGGAGAGGCGGTCAACGTCCTGGCCCATGCGGGAAAACGCCACAACTCTATTTACTTTGGGCTGGAAGCCGCCGAAGAATATGCCACGCAGCCACAAGCGCTCGCGGCCGTCATTCGCACGGAAAACGCCTTTCTGCAGGGTGAAGACGATATGCTCTCGCCAACGGAAAGAAAGCTTTTGGCGCGCTTGGTGGAGAAGCACATCGCTCAGCACGTGCTGGCGAAGAAAAAAGAATTCGATAAACTGGAAGTCCAACTCGTCGCTGCCATCGCTGAACTCAAACAAAATAGCGAGAGTGAAAAGACCATCAAGAAAAGTGTCGCCCGGCGCATTCACAAGGTCCTATCCCCCACGACACCTGTTCAATGGCATTTGATAGGACAAAAAGACGGCAAAAGTCAGTTCCTATTTTCCGCAGCGGGTAGACGCTTTTATGTCGAGTACGATCCTGTATCTCGCCGCGCGACCTCGCAATTTGCCAACTTGAAAACACTTTATGAATTGGTCGCGAAAGCCGTTGGAGCAGTTATCCCCTCGGCTGAAGAAGCAAAAAACCTCGGCAATACATGGGAAGACTTACTCGCAAAATTCGTCCATCTGTCCATGGAATACAAGGACAGGCTCCGGCGTCATGGGCGTGGCGATGTCGCTAATTTGTTGGACTACGTAAGATCTCTGGATCATAGCAGCGGATACCTGGACGACATACTCTGGCTCACCAATCAATTGGAGGCGATAAAAACACCGGGAAATGTGCCGCCCGTGTTTGTGGAGAAACCTCTCCCCGATTTGGAGTACACCCTAGTGCACACACTATTCAAAGATGGCAAGAAAGACGCCCCGGGGGATTTCTTAGAAATATCAGCCTTGCGTTTCCGGGGCATGCGCGTGGTCGGCAAATTTCATGAATTTGTTCATTTAGCGCCATCCCGCAAACAAGACCTTCTCCGGTACGCGCGTTTGCACGGCATTGAGGATGACCATGCCTTCGACGGTGCGGCATCCAAAGAAGATGTCCTGGCACGCTTCAAGGCATTCATCGGCACGGGTCCCATCTTTACGCACGGCAATTTGGCAAAAGTCGAGGACTTGCGCCGACATGTGGATGGTGGTCTGAACAATCAAGTCGTGGATACTGTCGCGCTGGCAAAAAAAGTTGCTTCAAAAATGTTCAGCGGCGAGCCCAATTACGGGTTGCCCGCTTTGTGCCGGTTGATGGGCGTGGAAACGCCGCAGAAAAAAATTCGTGGCATGCGTCTCTTACGCATGGTTCAGCATGTGGTTCATGAGCTTGCGCTGATCGCCAAGCAAAAAGACGATGCCAAAAGCCTCCATAGCCACTACACGAGGCTTTTGGACCGTTTTATCCCTATTCGCGATCCACAAATCGAGGAAAATTTCAAAAAAGCCGATGCTACCTTTCCCGGCAAATTCATGCGCGTGAACTCTTGGGCAGAAATCAAAGGGGCCATCGCATTCACCAACCCTAATCATCCCGACGGCATTCAAATGCTTGTCCTGGATTTCGACGAAACCATAGAGGCTAGCAAAGGCTGGGTTGGATCCGATGCCTGGTATCGCGCGGAAGTGCGATTGAAAGAACTCTACGGAGGGACATTCTTCGAACTCCTGGACCGTTTTAACAAATTTCTCACGCGATTGAGTTTTTTTGAGTTGATGGACCCGCGCATCCCCGAAGTAATTCGGGAGGCCCAAAATAAAGGCATCGAAGTCGTCGTGCTCACGGCTCGCGGTCCTTGGGAGGGTCACGACGAACTCTTGCATAAAGCGTTAAAAAAAATGGATATTCATATACCCATCTCCAACATCGTCCTGACGGGCGCCATGGACGGTTCTGGGAACGTGTTCAAGAAAGAAGGATTGATAAAATTCTGCAATCGCCCTGCCATGCGTAAAAAATTCAACGGGAATTTCCCGCGCATGATGTACGTCGACGACGGGGAACACTATCTGGAAAAAATGGCCAATGACAGGAGCTTGGAACCGTTCATAAAAAAACTTGTTTGGTATTTAAGCGACATGCCCTTGATGCAGTACAAGCCCTATTCCTATTACATCGGTGCGGCAGAGAAAACTTTGAAACGGGACCCCCAAGATACCGACGTGCTCGGTTATCTCTTGAACGCATTTTTCGTGGCCTACGAACGAAATTCGACCTCAGAAACGCTGGAGGTCGGCAATCAAGTCCTTGCCCTTTTGGGCCGCTTCAAGGGCCCTGCCCCCGAACGTGAGGAGGCCAAGGAATTCATACGGGACAGAATTCGCGAAGATCCGGAGCTGCGGGGAGCCCTATTGCTCCATGAAATATACAAAGCCGCGCCCGGAAATCTTGTGATTTTCCGAGATACCATCGCGCGCATAGAGAAGGCATGGGGAAATCTGGGCTTCACATCCGACGACGAGCGCTACATTTCCCAGGATTCGAGGCTTCTGGCCAATCGCGATGCGCGAGTGGAACACGCGCCAATTACCAACGCGTTGATCGGAGTCAAGATCGTAGCTTGGCGTGCAGCATTGCCGGTCGTTTTGCCGACCTCTGCGCCGGTGGCTATCCCGGGCCTAGGCACACAAAGCAAACGCGGATACGATGGCGGAACAATAGGGCGAAGAAATTATATTCTTACAAGATTGGGGGCGATATTTCCGCTGCCGGCATCCCTGCAAAATCAAATCGGAAACGCAGGGCATCAACAGATACGCGACCTGGCCGACTGCATCACCCTTTTGGGATACGACAGCACGCCCGAGCATTGTCTGACCGTATTGCAGTCCTTCTTCGCCACGCAGGCATATTCTTATCCGGCCGATGCCCTGGAGCCGGCTGAATTTGGCATGGCAGCATAATCAAGCTTTCCATCGCACGTTTTCTCTTCCGAACAGGCTTTCAATTTGCTCGAGAACTTTTTCGTCGGGCTTTACCTTGAGGCTCTCGTCGGCCTGCATTGTCACCTTCTCGCCCGTGTCCAGCGTGATTTGCAGGAAAACCGGGCAGGCGCCCGGGGATCCCAAACACAGATCGCGCAATTTTTCCAGGCTGCCGCGCATGCCGGTGCCGGCTACCACGCGCACCTGAACAGCTCTGGGATCCTTGACCTGCACGCTTTCGAGCAATGTCACTTCGGAGGCAATGATTTTGGGCTTTTCATCTTTGGCGCTGATGCGGCCCTTTATCACGACGGCCTTGTCCTCTTCCAGTAAGTCGCGGCATTTTGCATAGGTCTGAGGAAATATCAACGCCTCGTAGGAACCCGACAAATCTTCGATGGTCAGTATCGCCATGCGTTCGTTCTTCTTTTTCGTCACCGTGTGGCGCGCCTTGCTAATGAGGCCCGCCACACTCAATTCAACGCCCTCTTTTTGATCAGCGAGACGCGCGCTATCCACGGGGAATTGGGTGGCGAGCGCCTTGCGGTATTTTTGCAGCGGGTGCCCGGTCACGTAAAATCCCAGCAACTCCTTTTCGTTGGAGAGCAATTCATGCGCGGGCCACTCGCCGAGATCTTGAATGCTTGGCTTGGGCGCCACGGCCCCATCGTTCATGTCGAACAGAGCGCCTTGATTTTCTTCCACGCCGCGACGTTGGCGGCTGACCCAATTCATCGCGTCGTCCAAATGATGGAACAAGCTAAAACGGCTCTGCTTGGTCGCGTCAAAGGCTCCGCATTTGATCAAGCTTTCCAGGACCTTGCGATTCACCTGCCGTGAATCCACGCGCGAGATAAAATCATGAAAGTCCATAAACTTGCCCGTGCGCATGCGATTCTCCTGAATGGCCTCCACGGCCGCCTTCCCCACGTTCTTGACCGCGGCGAGGCCGAAACGAATGTCGGGCCCCACCACCGTGAATGTCGAATAACTCTCGTTGACGTCGGGCGGCAGCATCTTGATGCCCATGTCGGAGCACTCGCGAATGTATTTGGTGATCTTGTCGGTGTTGTTCAATTCGCTAGAGAGCAGCGCAGCCATGTACTCGACCGGGAAATTGGCTTTTAAATACGCGGTTTGATACGAGATCAGGCCGTACGCGGCGCTATGGGATTTGTTGAAGCCATAGCCGGCAAAAAACGCCATGGTCTCGAATATTTTTTCGGCGACTTTGGAAGGGATTTTATTTTTTTCCGCGCCCGCGATGAACACGCCCTTTTGCGCCTCCATCTCGGCCGGAATTTTTTTACCCATGATGCGGCGCAGCAAATCGGCTTGGGCCAACGAGTACCCCGCGATTACGTTCGCGCATTTCATGACCTGTTCCTGATAGAGCATGACCCCGTAGGTGTCCTTTAAAATGGGCTCCAGCAGCGCGTGATCATAGCGGATTTGAGTCTTACCCTGTTTGCGCGCGATAAAATCTTCCAACATGTTCATGGGACCCGGGCGAAACAGCGCAATCAACGCGATGATGTCGTCGATGCCCGCGATGCCGATGCGATGGGCCAAGTCCTGCATGCCCGCGCTTTCCAACTGAAACACGCCGTTGGTTTGCCCCTTATTCAAGAGGACAAAGGTCTTCGCGTCGTCTAGCGGAATTTTGTCGGGAGTCAATTGGGTATGTCGCGTGCGCGCAATGATTTTGAGCGCCTCGCTGATCACGGTCAGCGTTTTTAAACCTAAAAAATCCATTTTCAGTAGACCGATTTTCTCTAAATCCCCCATTTGATATTGCGTCGTTGTTTCGCCGTTGGTTCCGCGGCATAGGGGCACGTAGGTCGTCAGCGGTTCGGCCGAGATGACTACGCCGGCCGCGTGCGTGGAGGCGTTGCGCACGAGGCCTTCTAGCACGAACGCATGCTCAAACAGCTTCGCCGCGCGAGGATCCGCGTCTTGAATCTCTTTAAGCCGCGGCTCGGTTTGCACGGCCTTGGCCAGCGAAATATTCAATTCGTTGGGGACGAGTTTGGCAATTTTATCCACGTCGTTGTATTCCATGCCCAGCACGCGCCCGACGTCGCGGATCACGGCCTTGGTTCCGAGCGTGCCAAAAGTGATGATTTGCGCGACATTGGCCGCCCCGTATTTTTGCGAGACGTACTCGATGACTTCGGGTCGCCTGTCGTAGCAAAAGTCCATGTCTATATCGGGCATAGAAATACGGTCAGGATTCAAGAATCGTTCGAAGATCAAATGGTAGGTCAAGGGGTCAA
>CAZOWS010000261.1:0-5052 GCA_964583365.1 uncultured Actinomycetota bacterium | reverse complement strand
CGTTTCGCCGATTGCGGCGTCAAATGCGGCGCTGAATGCGATAAATGCCCCGAAGGGAAAAATTTCAAGAAGGAATGCGCGACCTCGCCGCGTTGCGGTTTGCACGTGATCGGCACCGAACGGCACGAGTCGCGCCGCATCGACAGGCAGTTGCGCGGTCGTTGCGCGCGCCAGGGAGACCCGGGTTCGTCGCGCTTTTACGTGTCGCTGGAAGACGACTTGATGCGTCTGTTCGGATCAGAACGCATCGCCAGTGTCATGAATCGCATTGGACTCGAAGAGGGCCAGGAGCTCACGCATCCGCTCTTGACGCGCTCTATCGAAAAGGCCCAGAAGCGAGTGGAGGAGAGAAACTTCTCCATGCGCAAACACACGCTCGAATACGACGACGTGATGAACAAGCAGCGCGAAGTGATTTACGCGTATCGCACGCAGGTGCTTGAGAACGAAAATCTAAAAGAACTAATGCTAGAGATGCTCACGGAAATGCTGGACGAGAAAATAGAGCAATGGGTGCCGAAAGGCTCGCATCCGGATAAATGGGATACAGATGGATTGCATGCGTGGTTCGTGAATACATTCCCGCTCGCGCCAGCGATTCCTGCCCCAGAGACCATTGGCTCTGCAGAGGAGTGGAAAGAAAAAATAACCGAATCACTGCAAACCCTCTACGCGCAAAAAGAAAAGCATGAGGGCGAGACGATGATTCGGATGATGGAGCAGTTCGTTCTGCTCAACACCATAGACAAGCATTGGAAAGAACATCTCTACAGCATGGACGGATTGCGCGAGGGGATATTCCTGCGCGCCTACGGCCAGATCGATCCGCTGTTGGCCTACAAGCAAGAAGGTTTCGGAATGTTCGCCGAGATGATGGGCAGCATCAAGGAAGAGGCCGTGACGAATTTCTTCCGCATGACGGTTGCTGTCGCGCCGGCCGCCGCGCCTTCGATTCCGAGAGGCAAAGAGCGCTACGTGAAAGAAGATGTGGCGGGTTTTGCGGTGCCTTCGATGATTTCGGAGGCTGTCGCTGCGACGGCCCAGATGGGCGAGGGGGACTACGAGGGCGAGGGCCAGTCAGCGTCGTCACACACACCTGTTCGCCGCGACGCCCCAAAAGTCGGCCGCAACGACGAGTGTCCCTGCGGCAGCGGTAAAAAATACAAGAAATGCTGCGGAGCGTAAGGTATCACGTCGTTGAAGCATCGTGACTCTGTCATCCTGAGCCCCGAAGGGGCGAAGGATCTACCTAGATTTATCTTTCCCTACGGCGGCCTCATCACCGGTGTTTTGCTAGCACTCACGTTTCCTAACTTTTCTCTTTCTCCGCTCGCGTGGGTTGCATTCGTGCCATGGCTATTTGATCTCTACCGCGCCAGCGATATGCGCGAAGCGATACGGTCTTCCGCAGTTGCCGGCCTCCTATTTTTTCTCATCAGTTGTTCATGGACTGCCTACGTCAGCGTTGTCGGCTACGTGCTTTTGTCCGCATTTCTGGGCCTATATTTTATTCCGTTCGGCATCCTGGTTCACGCGCTGTATCAGAAGCGCCAATCCGTAATTCTGTGGGGCTCCTTCTGCTGGGTTGGGCTGGAGCTGTTGCGCGGAGTCCTTCTGACGGGTTTTCCCTGGAACACGTTGGCCTCCTCGCAGGCCCAGTTGCTGCCGTTGATACAGATGGCTTCCGTCGCCGGCGCATATGGCGTCAGCTTTGTTGTCATCATGGCCAATTTGGCCTTGTTCGAGGGGATGCTGTGGGCGTGGGGCAAGCCGCTGGCTTTGACCAAGCAACTTTGCTGCGCGGGTCTCACGCTGATTATACTGGTTTTTATCTTCGGCTATCGGGAGCTCCGCGTTGCGAATGCCGCTCCCGATGCCGCGACGGCCAGCGCGCCCATCAAGATCGCCGCGATTCAACCCAATATTCCGCAAGAACAAAAATGGGATTCCACGTTCTATGCACGCACGGAGAACCAATTGCGGGAACTGACATTGGAAGCCGGCAAAACCAAACCGCTGTTGATCGCCTGGCCCGAGACCAGCATTCCCGGCGAGATGCGGCATGACGATTCCGTGCGGCGCTTCGCCCAGGATTTGGCCAAGAGCGCGGGCGCGCCTCTCTTGGTCGGCAATCAGGATTCCGATGGCGCAAAGCCACCGAAATATTTCAATGCGGCCCATTTGGTGGACGCAGAGCGCGGCATCGTCGAGTCCTATCGCAAGATGCATTTGGTTCCATTCGGCGAGTTTCTGCCCTTCGCTCGATGGCTCCCGTTTTTGCGGCGCATTGTTCCCATTCCCGAAGATTTTAGCCCGGGCAAAGAGCTCACCGTATTTTCCCTGCGCGGGCCGACGCTGCGTTGGTTGGAAGCAGACGGAACACTGCGCTCGGAGATACGCATGATACGTTTCGGCGCCGTGATTTGCTTCGAGGATATTTTTTCCGGCCTATTCCGCAATCTCTGCCAGCAAAATCTGGATTTCGTCGTGAATCTAACCAACGACGGCTGGTTCAGACATTCCGGCGCAGCGATGCAGCACGCCAACCTGGCCGTTTTCCGCGCCGTGGAAAATCGCATCCACCTGCTGCGCGCGACCAACACGGGATACACTTGCCTGATAGACCCCTATGGCCGTGTGGTCGCTGATGTCCGCAAAGATGGCAGCATTTTTGTTCCCGGCATTATCTCAGCCGACGTGACGCCGCTGCGGTTGCGCACGATATACAGCCAAATGGGCGATTTTTTCGCGCGTGCTTGTTTGATCCTGGCTATCATGAAGGCGTTTCTCTTGGTGAAAGACCAAAGACGCAAGTGTTGATCCGCTCGAATGCTGGTCCTCCGAAACAACGGATGTGAGAAATGATCCAGAAATCACGGAGGGAATTGTTTGTTTCATCGAGAAGCACGGCGCTAAGTCGGTTGCGGCGCGGATCGTATCATTGGTTGTCCGCACGAGGAGGGTGTTGACTACCCCGAAGGCAAAAAATGTCCACAGTGCCCGTTCTGGGGCTACCGCGATCGTTGGAGCGGCGAGGTCATTCAATGAAACAGCATTCATTATTCATTGTCAGACTGTTCCGTGGTATCCTAATGAAAATAAGAGGTCATAAGAATGGGGCAAGCGACACGAGCCGAACCGATTGAGAATATTCAAAAGAGATTTCACGATGAGTGGCTTTTGATACGCGTGTTTGATTTTGACCGCAAGAGAACCTTGGCCCTCACGGGAAAACTTATTGCACACCGGAAAAAAAGGGAGGAGTTATATCCCCTGGAGCGCAAGTATCTCAAAACCTTGACTTTGGTGACGCATACCGGCGAACGTCCCAATTATGCCGTACTCCTCTAAGAAGCAGAAACCAAGATCTCTCTTTGCCCTGTCTCCGGAAATACTCCTTTGCCAGGTAATACTGAAGACGCAGTTGGGCCATAAGATCTTAAAAATGGCTGTGGATACAGGAGCCAATTTCACTCTCATTCCCGCGCGGATCGCCCTTGATCTTGGTTTGGTGCTTGTTCCCGCAACTGATAAAGAAGCGATTGTAACAGCCAACGGTGTGATTTACGCACCTAATGCAGAAATTCCGCAGATCGGCGCGTTGGGTATAGAGCTGCATGGCTTTAAAGTTCTTTGTTACGATTTGCATTCGCAGAGCCGCGTTGATGGGATACTCGGGCTTGATTTTCTCGTTCATTTCCCACCATATCAGCGATTTCGCGAGGAAGTCCTTAAGATTGCCCCCCAATTCTGGAAATCGTAAGTGAAATTAAGCTTCACCAAGGCGGCTGTGACCACGGAAAAAGAAGAGACCCATTTCGTTTCAAAGCTCGATGACGATTCCATTCTGGGGTTTTGCCCGACGAGCTAATTCTTTTGATAAGTGTTATCGCGATGTTCACAAAATGTTGGAATTACTTAGAGATTAACGATGACCGTGAATTATCGATGGGTCTCATTGCGCCTAAATCTATCCGTTAGGCATTAAAATTTACCTCAACGCCTCCGTATGATTCAGAAAATCCAACAAGAGATTCAAACAGCCCTCCACGACATTGAGTTGCGTGAGGGAGTTCAAGTGGTCTTGGCTTGCGAGTCCGGGAGTCGCGCATGGGGTTTCGAATCGAAAGACAGCGACTATGATGTTCGTTTCGTCTATGTGCGATCACCGGATTGGTACTTGTCCATCGATCTGGAGGAGAAGCGCGACGTTATAGAACGGCCGATCGAGGACAGTCTGGACATCAACGGCTGGGATCTCCGGAAGGCGCTTCGTCTTCTTCGGCGATCGAACCCGCCACTGCTGGAGTGGCTCGGTTCGCCTATCATCTATCGTGACAACGGAATTGCTTCAGAACCCATGCGTGATCTTGCGCGCCGATACCAATCTTCCGTGGCATGTGCGTACCACTACCTGCATATGGCTCGCGGAAATTTCCGGGAGTACCTTCAGAGCAGAGAGGTGTGGCGCAAGAAATATCTCTATGTTCTCCGCCCCTTGCTCGCGATACGCTGGATCGAACGCGGGCTCGGTTTGGTTCCTACCCGATTCCAAACACTGTTGGACCAGGTTGTGGACGATACCGAGCTGGCAAGGGCTATCGGCGAGCTTCTCCGAGAGAAACGTAACGGAGCGGAACTGGATCGTGGCCCCCGCATCGAACCGATCAGCGCTTTCATGGAGAAGGAACTTCGACGACTCGAAGACACTTCTCTGGGTAAGAAGCCACAGCTACCTCCGACCGCGCCTTTTGATCATGTGTTTCAGAATATTCTGCGGAAAACTTGGCCGGACTGGCCGGTACGATGCCAGTGATGTTGGCAGCCGATAGAAATGAAAATCGAGCATGAGGCATGTAATCTTGTTCTCGAGATAAAACCATTGCCTCAGAGGTCTGAGCAAACCGCCACTTTTTTCGGATTTTAAGAAAATCTTTGCATACGCCGATGGCAATCAATTCCCTCGCCCCCGAAGGGGGAGAGGGTTAGGGTGAGGGGGATGTTTGCAAAACCCTCACCCCAGCCCTCTCCCTTTTCGAAGGGAGAGGGAGT
>CAZOWS010000260.1:0-7508 GCA_964583365.1 uncultured Actinomycetota bacterium | reverse complement strand
AACAAGCCGGCGGCAAACCAAGCTTTGCGCGCCTGCGCGAGTCCCCTAAAAAGAAGTCCCCGGGCCCCCTTCCTCTTGTTGCGCAAAAATTTTCACCGGCACACAAAAAAACATTGACAAGGAAATCCAGTAAACATAATCTTACCTGGAAACCGATGCAATAGGATATAGCTGGTAAACATAGGAAACCTATGAAGACTGTACAGACCATGCAACCCGTACACCATGAAATTTATATCGCGGATCTGGCGAAGACGCTGGACCGCAGCATTCGCACGATCAAGGAGTGGGAGAAAAAGGGGCTCATCCCCAAGGCCCGCCGGGACAGCCGTGGCTGGCGTATCTACAGCAGTGACCAGGCCGAAAAGATTTTGAAGCACGTGAAGAAGCACCGGTTTTTTCTCGCCTATCCATGATTGAATCCCTATCGCTGCCGATGATGCAGATGCTTCTTGGTGTCAGCGTGATCATGGCTTCTGTCTCTACTCTGCGTTTTCTTTTTCCAGCCTTCGCAGATAAGCCACTCGGATGGAGTTTTCACAATCCCTGGGCGGTGTTTCCGCCGGTTGAGCAGCTTTCGGCCCAAGACCGATCTCAAGAGGTGTATCAAAGCCTCGTGGATGGATTTTTTCAGGATTCCGGCGTGGGGGTTTTATTTTTCGGCGAGGATTTGCGATTGCGCGGCTTGAATTATCAGGCCAAAGCGATGCTACCTGCGATATCCAGCCGGCCCATTGGCGCCCTGGTGACCGATGTGCTACCACAGCATCAGGCCTCCGCCGCGCTCGAATGCTGGCAGGACAAGTTCAACACGAGTTTTTCGGGTGGGCAGTCTGTCCTCTTGCGGGATAAGGCAGGGGAGTCCTACGGTATCGCAATCTTCTTGATGCCCGCCGAAAAGGAATCGGGCGATATCGACGCCCCTGAATTGCTCGCAGATATTGGACGCTACAAACAACTCGCCTCGGTGGGCATGCATTCGGCGGGCATGGCCCATGAAATCAAAAATCCGCTCGTGGCCTTGAAAACATTCGCGGAATTGCTGCCCACGCGATACGACGACCCGGAATTTCGAAATACGTTTTCCAAACTTGCCCTGCATCAGATACGGCGCATAGACGGTATCGTGAACGATCTCCTGGACTATGCCAAACCTAAAAAGCCGGTGCTGTTACCCGGGAAACTCCTGCATTTGCTGGATGAGGCGCTGGACATGCTGGCTCCGCAAATGCAAGAAAAGAAGGTGCGTCTGGAACGCTTGGACGTGAAAGAAATTCCTGACGTGCTGATGGACGCCGAGCAAATGCGCAGGGTGTTTCTTAATATTTTGTTGAACGCTTTGGAGGCCATGCCGGACGGAGGAGTGTTGACGGTCACGAGCGCCCATAAGTCGTCCCGAGCGGCAGGAGAGATCGCGGAGCTGTGCGTTGCCGATACGGGACCCGGTATTTCTGAAGAGGATATGGATCGCATCTTTGAGCCTTTTTACACGACCAAGAAAAAGGGATCTGGATTAGGACTGGCAATTTCCAAGCGAATCGTGGAAGATCATGGTGGTCTTATCCGTTTTACGAGTCGCGCGGAAGGCACGCACTGCGTTATCGAGTTGCCATGCTGGCAGGAACAAACATCCGGAAGCAATGAGAGAAGATGGACGCAAAAGCAGGAAGCGAATTGAAATTTAGAATCGCTCTTTGCGTGAGCAACGCGCAGAGGGCAGCCTTGTGGCGAGAGAAATTGGACGCCGTGGGTAGCGTATTGGTTTTAGACCCTCTTTGGGAGCATCCCGAAATCGCCTGGGTGGCGGATGCCGCTATTGTTTCCTGCGAGGATGCCACGCAGCTTGCGAAAATTACTGCTCTCGATTTTTGCCCCGCGATTCTAAGCGACAAAATCAAAGAAGATGTTTCTCGACTTGCATCACCGATGAAGCCTGTCCCATTTGCCTGCGTGGACGCCGAAATAGCGACAGATAAACTGCGCGATTTAATGCAATGGGCGGGAGCTCATACGCGCATGGCATGGGCACAGCGGCACGCGGATATTAAACAACCAATTTTGCGCGAGGAGCCGGCGCTTTCGCTGGAGGCGATGTCGAGTTTTCTTAAGCGCTGGCAGGCCGGTTCCGAGTTGCTGGGCCTTGTTGGCGATATATTTGCGCGATGGTCGCATTCACCGCGCGTGATGTTGATAGGGTTTCCCGGAAATGGAGCCGAGGAAATGGAGATTCAGTACTGTTCCGTTGCCGATAAAGATATTTCGCATTGGAAATGGCATCGCGACGAGCCGTGGATCAAGGAAATAGAACGTCACAACGGCGCAGTAAAAAAAGAGGGGGCTCCGCCCACGGTTTTGCGTTGGATGCATGCTCTGGATGTTGCGAATTGCACCGTGTTGCGCCACAACGGGGTGTTTCTCGGATTGCTTGCATTTGCGGATAGACCCGGACAACCCTTTGCGGCTAAAGAGATGCAGTCGCTCAACGGGGTGATATCGCGCATTAGTCAAATGCTGTTGGCGGGACTCAAGCCGGGGACAGGCAGTGACGTGCCGACCGATGCGCCTCATCTGGCTGCCGCATCGAAAGAGGTTCTTCGCAAGCAACAGCTCGACATCATCGGCCGCATGGCGATGCGCAGCTCGCATGAATTAAAAAATTGCCTTGTTTCGATTCGAACATTCACGCAATTGTTTCCTGAAAAATACGCCGACGAGCAATTCCGCAAAGATTTTTACGCGGTGGTGAGCCGTGAGGTGGAGCGACTCAATGGACTCGTGGAAAAGCTGCTGTTCTTTGCGCAGCCGGTTCAATTGAAGCTCACGCAAGAAAAGATCACGGATTTGATCAGCGAGGCCTTCACTCTATTTCCTCCCGAAGACATGCAGGTCGTGCAATTGCACAAGGTGTTTTCGCATCATCAGCCGACGCTGTGGTTGGACAGGCAGCAAATGCTCGCGGTCTTTTTCCACATCGTGCAAAATAGCCTGCAGGCCTTGTCCAGCGGGGGCAAGCTCGTCGTTGTCACGGAAGATCATCCGCATCCTGATTACGCCGAAGGGGTTTTGGTGTTGCGTTTCCTCGATACCGGGCGCGGCATGACGCTCAAAGACAGGGAAGAGCCATTCGAACCATTTTATAGCACCAAGGCCCGCGGCATAGGGCTGGGCCTGACGATCGCGAAACGCATCGTCGAAGAGCATGGGGGCACGATACGGTTGGAATCGTCCAAGGAAAAGGGGACGGAAGTAATTTTGTGCCTACCTAGAAAAATTCCTCAATGGGATGGCCAGGTGGCCGCGCAAGACATCGCGGAGGTAAGTCAGGCATGACGCATATCGCTAAAATCCTGATTGTGGACGATGACCTCGGGGCGCGCGAGTCCCTTCGTATGGTGTTGAAGGACGAGTACGAAATAGCAACAAAGGAAAACGGCGACAATTTGGTAGCCGAGATACGGTCGTGGAAGGCGGAGTTGCTTATGCTGGACGTCATCATGCCGGGCACCGATGGTGTTGAATTGTTGCGGCAGGTGAAGAATCAATTTCCAGCCATGCCGGTCATCATGGTCACCGCGACAAAGACCATTCGCACGGCAGTGACGGCCATGAAACTGGGCGCGTACGATTTCATCAACAAGCCTTTTGACCTGGAAGAAATTCGCGTGGTGGTGAAGAGGGCCGTGGCGAGTCTCGCGCACAAGCCGCCCCCGTTCCCGCAGCCCGGGCCCTCTGCCACCGTGGCTAAGAGCGAAGAAGAGACCATGGTGGGCGAGCATAAAAAAATCAAAGACGTATTGCGCATGATCGCGAAGCTCAGCGAAACCGACAGCACTGTTTTAATCACAGGCGAAAGCGGCACCGGAAAGGAACTCGTGGCCCGATGCTTGCATTACAGCGGCGAGCGCAAGAAAAATCCATTTATTGCGTTCAATTGCGCCTGCTTGTCCGAAGAGCTTATGGAGAGCGAGTTGTTTGGCCACGAGAAGGGCGCTTTTACGGGGGCTATTTCCCAGAAAAAGGGCATGTTCGAGCTCGCGCATCAAGGCACTCTCTTTTTAGACGAGGTGACGGACACTACGCCTTCTATTCAGGCGAGGTTGCTGCGCGTATTGCAAGAGAAAGAGTTCCGGCGCGTGGGTGGAAGCGATCTGATCAAAGTCGATGTGCGGCTAGTGGCCGCTACCAACAAGGACTTGCAGGCAGCAGTGCAACAGGGAAAATTCCGCGAGGATCTTTTTTACCGGCTTTCCGTGGTGCCCATAGACATGCCTCCGATACGTGAACGTAAGGAAGACATCGCAATACTCGTGAATCATTTTTTTAATATCTTTAAGAAAAAAATCCACACGCCCGTGACGGCTTTTTCCGATCAGGTGATGGAGTGTTTCCTGCGTTACGACTGGCCCGGCAACGTGCGCGAAATTCAAAATGTCGTCGAGCGTTTGCTCGTCACCGGGGAAAATCCTATTGTTCGCCCCATAGACTTGCCACCCGCCATACGCATCGCGCAGTCGCTCGTGAACATGGACGTGGAAAATTACGGCAAGGAGTTCACGCTAGAAGGAAATATTTCTCAATACGAGAGACAAATGATCAAAGACGCCCTGGATAAAAACAACGGCGTGCTAACATCCACGGCCGATTTCCTGGGCACCACCCGCCGTATTCTAAAATACAAAATGGATAAATTAGGCATTGCTTCGGAATCCAGTCATTCCCAGGGTGAAGTCCCAAGAAACTAGAGTGCAAGAAAAACGAGACCCTTCGCTGCTCTCAGGGTGACAGAATGTCCAGGTAACAGGGTTCCAAAAATGTCCACGTTTAGGCAGCGTGGACATTTTTGTTCGAGGCAGGGATGGGAAAGATGCGAGCATCTATTTGTGTAAGTAACATTCCTGCAGTAATAAGCAACGTATTTTAGCCAATCAACGCATCGCCTCCGATTGGCATTGCAATTGCCCTTATGGTTGCCCGTAGCCATGTCAATTATCTCCCATACAAACATGTCAACCCAGGTGAATTCGTGATCGCAAACCATACCGTGCTGGTTGTGGACAATGAGGCGGGGACCCGAGAGTCCCTTCGATGGCTGCTGAAGAACGAGTATCAGGTAAGACTTGCCGAGAATCCGTTGGCCGCGTTGCGCACGATTGAGGAAGAGAGCATTGACGTGGTATTCAGCGATATTCTCATGGAACCGTTCGACGGGATTTCTCTTTTGAAGCGCATCAAGGCTATGGATTCGAGTATTGAGGTTGTGATGATGACTGCGTTTGCGCGCCATGAATCGCTGCTGGGCGCTATTCGGGCAGGCGCTACGGATTATCTCGTCAAGCCGTTCGACAAACGGCAAGTGGACGAGGTCATGCGCAAGGCCATCGGCAAAAGGTCGGCCGGTGTTCTGGAGCGCAGGGTATTGAAAGATTTACAAAAGAACGTTGAGAACAGTTATAAAGGTAGTGTGGATTCTCTGATGCAGGCCCTGGGCGCTAAGGACATATATACGTATTCTCATAGCAAACGGGTAGCCCAGATTTTTAAGGTGTTTGCGAGCCGCCTCGGTTTTACGGCCCAGGACATCGAAGCGCATAAAACCATGGCCGCGCTGCATGATATAGGCAAGATCGGTATTCGGGATGCGGTGCTGAAAAAAAATGGCCCACTCACGCCCGAGGAATTTGAAGAGATGAAATTGCATCCCAAGATGGGCTATCACATCGTGAAACATTTGGGAATTTGCGAGGACGCGATAGACATCGTGATCCATCATCAAGAGCGCTACGATGGAGCTGGTTATCCGCATGGTTTGTCGGGAACGAAGATTCCAAAGGCTTCGCGCATGTTCGCGATCGTCGATTCCTACGATGCGATGCGCGGGACGAGACCATATCGCAAGGGGCTATCAAAGGAAACAGCGATGGCGGAATTAAAAAAACATGCGGGTACGCAATTCGATCCGGCATTGGTAGCTGATTTTGAGGGGATGGTAGAGCAATGCGGGGGCAGAATATAGGTCAAGCTCTCGAAAAGAGGTAAAGATGCGTAAATATTTGCTTGGCTCTGTCTGCGTGGGGCTCGTGATCATGGTGTGTTTTACGCCCATGAGCACGGTGCCCTTTGGGAACACGCAGTTCATGGCGCAAATGGACTTTCTCCGCCAAGTCCAGCGCGATGCCTCCATGTATTTTTGGGATCAAAGCAATCCCAACAACGGCCTTATCAAGGACAGTTCCGATAGCTATTCGCCCTGCAGCGTCGCGAGCGTGGGCTTCGGGCTCGTCGCGTTATGCCTGATGGAAAAAAACGGATGGAAGTCGCGCGAAGCAGTGATGCAGCGGGTCACGAGGACTTTGCGAACTCTCCGCGATAAGGTCGCGCACGAGCGGGGTTTTTTCTACCATTTTGTGAGCATGCAGAACGGCCGGCGCATTTGGAAGTCGGAGGCTTCTTCCATAGATACCGCGCTGGTTATTGCGGGCGCGGTGTTCGCGGGAGAATATTTCAAGAACACCGAGATTGAATCGCTCGCGCAAGAGATTTATGAGCGCGTGGATTGGCCCTGGATGATGAACGGCAGGGAAGTGATGAGCATGGGCTATTTGCCCGAGTCGGGATTTTTGCCCTACTATTGGGATACCTACAACGAGGGGCTGTTGTTGTACGCGCTGGCTATTGGTTCCCCCACGCATCCGATACGGAGGGAGGCCTGGTGGTCCTGGCATCGCCCTGTAACAGACTCCATGGCGGGCCCGATGGTGTATTGCCGCACGGGCAGCCTGTTCGTGTATCAGTATGCTCAAGCGTTCATTGATTTTCGCAATCTCAACGACGGGCGCATCAACTATTGGAAAAATTCCGTGAAGGCGACGCTGGCGAATCGCTATTTCTGCATTCAGCAAAAGGCGTTTTTTAAGACATACGACGATTATGTTTGGGGATTGTCCGCGAGCCTTGGTCCGGATGGATACAAGGGATATGGCGCTGAGCCCTCCGATGGCGCCTTGCACGATGGCACCGTAACGCCGTGCGCCGCGGCGGGATCCATGGCCTTCACGCCCAGGCTCTCGACGAAGACGTTGTGGACCATGTACGAAAAGTATGGCAAAAAAGTGTATGGTCATTATGGCTTCGTGGATGCGTTCAACGTGGATCGCGACTGGTGGTCCACGTCCTACATCGGCATCAATCAGGGGATCACCGTGATGATGATAGAGAACACGCTGGAACACACTGTTTGGGCCTATTTCATGAAGCACCCTGCCATCAAAAGATGGGCCGAGGCCTGCATGACGCCTGTCGTGCAAAGAAAAAAAATATCTCCCAAAACCGCGCGCATCACTCTCCCAGCCCACAAATCTGTTGCGGAGTGTACGTAGTACCAACGTGACCCAACGATTCGGTGACATTTGCCGAAGCGCTGGTGTAGAATCCGTTCCTTGAATCTCTCGAACAAACAAGACGACTTCACGGTCGTGCTCTGCGGGGCCAGACATTCTGGCAACGTAGGC
>CAZOWS010000259.1:0-2841 GCA_964583365.1 uncultured Actinomycetota bacterium | reverse complement strand
GTCAACCGGATACCCACGTTAGTTTATAAGATGTAAGGGCATATAAAAAGGGATTGCATAAGGCTTAACCCTTGGGGAAAAGATCGGTTTGATAATGCCATGTCACTTGGCAAAGACCCCACGCCGATGAAGATTTTTACCGATACCGGAGAAATGCTATGGGACGGCATGATCGAGTATCATAGCGTGACGCAAACGAGCTTGACGCTGAGCGCTTTGGAGGTCGGAGAGCATACGCTGCGGGTTCAATTGGGAGATGCCAATCCTGTTCCAATGCGCGTAGTTGTTCAGTCACCCAGCGCGCCTATTATCGTGGCGCCGCCCCCTGCAGACGATGTACCGCTGCTACCATCGCCATCGGCGCCATCAAAGACGTCTATTCCTAAGACACAAGGTAGCATCAGCGCGCCAGCCGCGTTGGGATTAGTCCCGCAGGCATCGCAGTTTTCCGGGGTATCTATCGCAGGGGGTAGCGTTAAGATCTCAGGGGGAGGAAATCCGGGGACACGATCCCAATTTGAGAAGCAAAATTGGGTCACGTCCCCGGATTTCCGGGTCATGTCCCCGGATTTTTCGAACGAAGTGAAGCAATCTCGTAGTGACTTCCTTGATAATCTCGTCGCTGCGCGAGCTCGTGGCATCGTTAAGACCGCAGCAAACCAGCGACCACTCATCTTACGTGTGCATCCGCGCATTGCTGCTGCGCGTGCTGTGTGGGGGATGCAGGGACGCGATACCTCCCGAGAGATGCGGGCACGAGAAATGCGGGGACACGTACCAAATTCAAAATCGAATTTGTTACATGTCCCCGGATTTCTCGGATTTCTCTATGTCCCCGGATTTTTCCGCTCGCATTCTTTTACCCAAATGCTTTTTTTGTTTGGGTTGATGTTTGGTTCTGCGGGTCTTATAGCCCGCGCACGGCAAATGCGGAGAAGAAAAAAGATGGGGATAGTCGGGAAAGTTTACGGGAACAGAAGTTTGTCAAATAAAACTTGACCCCGTCACGCCTGGATGCAACAATATGGAAACTACGTTTCTAAATTGAGACTCAATATGGAATATATACCACGCTTTTTTAAACCCCCAAAACAGAGCTTTTTTTTGTTTGGCCCTCGCGGGACGGGTAAGTCTCTTTGGGTCAAGCATGTTTATCCGCACGCCCACCGCATCGATTTATTGGACCCGGAGGTATTTCGAGTCTATGCGAGTCGGCCCGAACGACTCGGCGAAATTGTTAGCGCCGTTCTCGGCAAGCGCACCATCATCATCGATGAAGTTCAGAAGGCCCCGGGACTCCTGAGCATGGTTCATAAGTTGATGGAAGAGGATCGTTCTATCCAATTCATTCTGACGGGATCCAGCGCCAGAAAGCTGAAGCGGACTGGAGTTGACCTGTTGGCAGGACGCGCTCTGCTGAAGACATTGCACCCCTTTATGGCGGCTGAGTTGGGGGCGAAGTTTCAGCTTAAAAAAGCGCTGCACGATGGTCTTCTGCCGTTGGTATGGGCGGCTGAAAATCCTCAACAAGTAGTTCATGCTTATTTGGGATTGTATCTTAAAGAAGAAGTGCAGAACGAAGGACTGGTGCGTCGAATAGGTGATTTCGGAAGGTTTTTGGAGTCCATCAGCTTTTCTCACGGTGCTGTGTTGAATACCAGCAACGTTGCAAGGGACTGCGAGGTGGGCGCTCGAACGGTGCAGGGATACGTCGAAATTTTGCAGGATCTTTTATTGGGTTTTACGCTGCCTGTGTTCACCAAGCGCGCCAAACGGGAAACAGCCTCCCACCCAAAGTTCTATTTCTTTGACGCCGGGGTGTTTCGGGCGATACGGCCTAAAGGCCCTCTGGATCGTCCGAGCGAAATGGAGGGCGCCGCACTGGAAGGATTAGTGGTCCAACATCTACGGGCTTGGATTGCGTATCGATCGAAGAAAAACGACCTTTATTACTGGCGAACCCGATCTGGCTCGGAAGTGGATATCATTCTTTACGGGGAGGATGGTTTCTGGGCTATAGAGGTGAAGAATTCCGCCAAGGTGCATTCCCACGACATTAGGCATCTGGTGGCTTTTCGGCAGGACTATCCGCAATGCAACACACTTTTGCTATATCGCGGCGTAGATCGTATCAAGATCAACAATGTCCTATGCCTGCCAGCCGAGGAATTTTTAAAACAATTAAGCCCCGAAAAATCCTTGTCCACCCAAACAAACCGCTGATTTTTTACTGGAACAGGAAGAAGCGGAATTGAAGGCCGCCCAGGTCTTTGGAGGCGTTGTAGAAGGACTGATAGTAATAGCCTAGGCTGGTTCGGACTAGGCCGGGTAGGAAGTATTCTGTCTCCCAGAGAAATAGCGCGTTGTCGTAATTGGTTAAATTCAGTCCCCAGGAATTTTGATAGGCCATCGAGACGTCCAAATGCGGGATGACTTCGTAGCTGAGTTTTAGCCTCCCGACAATCGCCTCGCCGTATACTTTGTCCGGGTTGAAATTGGAATTGGCCACTTTGTCGTAAAGGAATGTCGTTCTCTGCGTGGCGCGCAATTTTTGCGTGATGTCCTTGTTGAATTCCTGAAAAATCTCGTGCTTGGCGAACAACGCCACGTCCGGGCTGAACAATTCGCGCGACACGGAATAATTGGTCACGGAAAAAAGTCTCCAGTCCGGGAAACGCCGGCGCCATTGGAACACGAACGTGTGTTGGTCGGGCATGAGAATAAAGGGAGCATCCTCATGCTTGCCAATGAAATATTCGTATTGGAAAAAGATTTCTCTTTCTTTGTCTATATGAAAAGAATTGTTGAATGTCCATTTGTTGCGCTGCTCGTTGGCGAACA